>JAAZAH010000144.1 GCA_012514415.1 Sandaracinaceae bacterium | reverse complement strand
TGGTTCGGATTTTCTCGGAGGATGTTCTCCTCGGCCGCCCGAATGGCGCGCTCGGCTTCGAAGATCTCTTCAAGAAGTTTCTCGGCTTTCATTCTCCCACCATCTTCCTATTACGCACTCAAGTTCGCTCTCGTCTTCGCATCACGCTTCGAGAAATTCATCTTTTCGGAGCATCATCAGTGCATCGAGGATCTCGATGGCGACGTCCATGTTCTCCGGCGTGACCTCCTCATCGAGCCGTTTCGTGAGGCGCATGTCTCGGCTCAATTGATAGCCGCTCCCCGGGCGGCTGACGAGCTCGAGGATCTTTTCAGGATCGAGCGGGGTATCGTCTCGAAGGTGTAGGGTGAGGCGCTTTCCAACGAGCTCGAGCCCGTGTGCTCTTAGCTCTCTTGCGCGGGGCTTGAGACGCATGGCGCGAAGAAGCGCTTTCGCAGGCGGAGGCGGCGGTCCAAAGCGATCTTCGATCTCATCACTCAGCTCCTCGAGTTCGAGATCGTCTTCGGCGCGTGCAAGGCGCTTGTAGAAGCTGAGCCGAAGTCCGATGTCGTCGATGTACTCTTCGGGGAGATAGTGTTCGAAATCGAGCGTCAGTTCGGGGTCGAGCTCTTCGAGGAGCGGCTCACCCTGAAGCTCGGCGATCGACTCTTCGAGCATCTTCACGAAGAGGTCGAAGCCCACAAGCGAGACCGAGCCGCTCTGCTCCGCTCCGAGGAGCTCGCCCGCGCCGCGGAGCTCCATATCGAGCGAGGCCACCTGAAAGCCCGAGCCGAGCTCGCTGAAGCGTTCGAGTGCCTCGATTCGTGAACGCGCCTCGTCCGTGAGCGTCGAAGGCGGCGGAGTGACAAGATAGCAATAGGCGCGCTCTCGACTCCGTCCGACGCGTCCGCGGAGCTGGTAGAGCTGGCTGAGGCCAAAGGTGTCTGCGCGATCGATGATCATCGTGTTGGCGCGGGCGATGTCCATCCCGCTCTCGATGATCGCCGTCGAGCAGAGGATGTCGTAATCGCCGTTGACGAAATCCGTCATGGTGCGCTCGAGCAGATCTTCCTTCATCTGCCCATGCGCTACGGCGATCCTCGCGTCGGGGACGAGGTCTTGGAGTCGCTGTGCGCGCTCGTAAAGGCCCTCGATGCGATTGTAAACGAAGAAGACCTGACCGCCCCGACGCAGCTCGCGCTGAATCGCCTCGCGGATTGTATGGTCGTCCCATCGCGTCGCGAAAGTCCGGACGGCGCGTCGATCGGCCGGCGCCGTCGTGATCAAGCTGAGATCGCGGAGCCCGCCAAGCGCGAGGTGGAGTGTGCGCGGGATCGGCGTCGCACTCAAAGTGAGGACATCCACCTCGGCGCGAAGCTTTTTGATCCGCTCTTTATGCGCGACGCCAAATCGCTGTTCCTCGTCGACGATCAAAAGGCCAAGGTTCTGAAAATGGACGTCCTTGGAGAGGAGGCGGTGGGTGCCGATCACGATATCGACGGTTCCCGCCTTGAGTCCCGCAATGGTTTTTGTTTGCTCTTTTCGCTCGACGAAGCGAGAGAGCGAGCCGATGGTGATCGGATAGTCCCGAAAGCGCTCGCGGAAGGTGAGGAGGTGCTGTTGCGCGAGGACGGTTGTCGGGCAGAGCACCGCGACTTGGCGGCCCGTGATGGCGACCCGAAACGCGGCGCGGAGCGCGACCTCGGTCTTTCCAAAGCCGACATCACCGCAGACGAGTCGATCCATCGGTCGATCCGATGCCAAATCTTCGAGTACGTCCTCAATCGCACGCGCTTGGTCGGGAGTTTCTTCGAACGGAAAGCTCGCTTCGAACTCGGCATACAGCCGATCGATCGGCGGCAGCGCTGGTCTCCGCGCGGCTCCGCGCTCCGCGTAGAGCGTGAGGAGCTCTTCCGCCATCTGTTTGACGGCGCGCTCGACCGTCGATTTTTTACGTGCGAATGTCGCTCCGCCGAGCCGGTCGAGTTTGGGCTGGTGCCCATCGGCGCCGGCAAATTTCTGAATCTGGTGGAGGCGCGTGATCGGGAGGTAGAGGCGATCCCCTCCGGCATACTCGACGACGAGCACCTCGAAGCTCGCGGCTTCGACCCCGTGATAGCGCTCATTTTTCGAGAGTGAGACCTGCTTCTTCTCGAGTCCGAGATAACGCCCGACTCCGTGGTCCGCGTGGACGACGTAGTCACCCACCTGCAGCTCTCGGAGGTCCTCAAGGAAGGCCTCACCGCGCCGGGTGCGCCGTCCTGCTCGGCGCTGTCGCACACGGGTTCGCCGCGTACCGAAGAGTTCTTCCTCCGTGATGAAGACAAGCCCCTCGGTCGGAAGCAGCGCGCCTTCGGAGAGCTCACCGATCGTGACGAGCGCACGGACCTTTCGGCCGCCTCCTTCGAGTAGCGCTGGCTTGAATGGGACGATCTCGCGCTCGATCGGGATCGAATAGCTCGAGAGAAGGCGGACCAATCGCTCGGCTTGTGCGCTCGAGCGCGCGGTAAAGAAAACACGAAGGCCGACATCGAGAAAGCGCGCGGTGCGTTCGGCGATGGGTGCGAGCGCATCGTCGCGATCGGCGGCGGCGCGACGCGCCTTGAGCTCGGCGAGGAGGGCGGAGTGGTCTTCGGCGCCAAGGTGCAGGAGCGCATCCTCATCCGGCACGGCATCGAGCGATGCGAGGGGGGATTCTTCGCCGGCCGAGCTTCCGAGCGTCGCCACCCGATGAACGATAAGCGGCGAGCGCGCCTCGATCTCTTCGAGCGCCTCCTCTTCGCTCAGGTAAAGCGCCTCGAGCGGGTAGACCGGCTCACCTTCATCGACGCGCGCGAGGCGATCCGCCTCGGCCTCATCAAGCAGCGACCGAGCCTCTTTTGCGGTGGCCGATGGATCGTAGACAACGACGCGTGAGTCGGGCCCTGCCAGATCGAAGAGCGTCTCGAGATGTGCATAGAACGCGGGGAGAAAGCGCTCGATCCCATAGAACGCGCGTCCCTCTTCGATATCCTCGATGAGTTTTCGTGCGGTGCGCGATGGGATATTGGCTTCGTCTGCGAGCGCACGGATGCGTTCCCGAGCGAGCGCGGTCTCGGCGTCTCCGAGAAGGATCTCGCGGACCGGATGAATGAAGAGCTCGGGAATCTCTCCTTTGGTGAGCTGATCCTCGGGATCGAAGTTGTGGATGGAGGCGATGAGATCGTCATCGAATTCGACGCGCGCGGGGAGCTCGGCCGATGGGGGATAAATGTCGATGAGACCGCCGCGTACGGCGTACGTCCCGGGATCTTCGGCGATTGGAACGCGAAGGTATCCGCTGGCCTCGAGCGTATCGATGAGATCATCGCGGTCGACTTCACTGAGGACTTCGAGAAGGAGGCTCCGCTCACGGAGGAGAGCGCGCGGTGGCACCCTCCGAATGGCACCGGCGATGGAGCTGACGATGGCGCTCACGGGGAGTCCGCGTGAGAGGCGCGAAAGAACCGAGAGCCTCTCCATCGCAGCACGCCGGTCTGGCGCGATCTCGAGGAAGGGATTGTTTTCGGAGGCGGGATAATGAAGGACGCCATTGCGATGCTCATCGCCTGCAAAGACTCGAAGGTCGTCGACGAACTTCAGCGCGCTCTCGGGATCGGGGAGAAGGATCAGGAGACGCTCGATGCGCCGCTCTCGGATGGCGCGACCAAGCGCGAATGCGAGCGCGGCGCGCGGAAGGCCGGTGAGGTGCAGGGGCGCCGCGTCGGCTGGCTCTTGGAGGCCTGCGAGGAGATCCTCCACGCGTCCAGTAGCCCGACGGAGGCCACCCTCGATGGGATCGAGTCTCTCAGTCATGCGGTGATCGTCCACAAATGAGGGAGCTCATTTTGAGGCGCGCGGCCCGAGCTCAAGAAGGATCTTCACCTCGGCATCGCGCCTCAGCTCTTCTAGAAAGAGGGCTTCTTGGCGCTCCATCGCTTCATCGAGCATCGAGCGGTAGATCTCGTCCTTCACGGCATCGTAAGGCGGGATTTCACTTGCGCCAGCCCGCTCGCGTTCATGAAGAAGGAAGATGTGATAGCCGGCAGGCCCAAGGACGGGTTCGCTGATCTCACCCCGAGCGAGGGTGGCGAGTCCCTCCTCGAGCTCGCGCGGCAAATCGCCCTGGTTGAGCCATCCGAGGTGTCCGCCGATCTCGCTTCCAAGCGCCGCTTGGAAGCTGCTTTCATCGCGGAGCTCTCTCCGCAATGCGATCGCACGGTCGCGGATTTCGGCGATCTCGACCACGCCGGCGCCGGCTGGAAAGGGAAAGAAGATATGGCTTGCCCGAAATCGAAGCCGCTGATTCGCTTGGCGAGCCCGCCGCTCGTATTCGCGACGCACGTCGCGTTCGGTGATGTTCACGCGTGCTCTGACGCGTTGGTTCATCACTTTCATATGAAGGAGCTGATCGCGGAGGTTCTTCCGATATTGCGCTTCGGAGAACCCCTGCTCGTAGACTGCCTCCCAGAATTCCTCAGGTGTGAGGTTGTTTTGCTCGATCACGTTCCGGACGGCGGATTCGACCTCTTGGTTGGTTACGCGAATTTCGAGCTTCATCGCCGCTTGGCGGATGAGTTCCTCGTTGATGAGTTGTTCGACGACCTGAGCGTAGATCGCCTGCCGTCCTTCTTCGCGGCGTGATGCGGGGACGGAGGCGAGCCGCTCGAGGAAGGGAAGGGCGCGCTGACGTAGATCGCTCAAGTAGATGGCGCGATCGTTGACGACGCCAACGACGCGCTCGATAACCTCTGCTTGCGCCCGGGGCGGCGGTGAGATCGCCGCGAGGACGATCGCGAGACCCAATGTCGAGAGGATTGTCAGCGATTCATGGCGGCGAAACATCATTCCGTCTCTTCTTGCGACGGCTGATGCGCATGTGCCAGTCGGTTAAGCAGCTCGATGTCGATCTCAACGGAGGCTTTGTCGCGGAGTCGATCCACCAGCTCGCGGATCGCCTCGCGTCTCCGTTCCCGCCGAAAACGCGCCTCGATAATGGCGCGGACTTCTTCGAAGCTGCGCTGCAGCGCGGGGCGTTTGGCGGTGAGTTTAATGAGGTGATAGCCGCGATCGGTCTTGACCGGTTCCGGGTAGAGCCCACCGATCTCATCGATCGAAAAGGCGGCATCGACCAGCTCCCGCGGAAGCTCGAGCTCACCCGCCATTCGTTCCTCGACTCGGCTAAAAAAGCGTAGATCGCCATAACGGAGCTTCGTCTCTTCGTCGATCGAGCGCTCGAGGGCGGCCTCGCGGAAGCGTTCGATGTCCTCCGGCCCAGATTCGCGCAGCTCTTTCAGGAGTGCGCGTGCGCTACGCTCATCAGCGAGGAGGATATGGCTCGCCCGCACCTGCTCGGGCTGAAGGTAGTCGCTGAGGTTCGCTTCGTAGTAGGCCCGAAGCTCTTCTTCGGGAAACTCGAGCGCTTGAATCTTCGCGTCGACTTCTTCTCGGAGCAGTGCGTCAATGAGCAGATGGTTTTCTACGCGCCGGATCTCGGGGCGTTCGAGATAGCCCTTGCGCTCGGCCTCGATCGCGAAGAGCTCAAAGCGCACCATGTTCTCGAGGAGCTCCCGTCGGCGCTCGACGTTTTCGTAGCGGGCGCGTAGGTAGGGGCTTTGCTCGGCGAGGTGGTCGGCGAAATCACGCGCTGTGATCACGCGATCGCCGATGGTCGCGACCGGCGCTCGCAGCTCTTCCTCCGAAAGGCCGTACTTGGCCTCGATCTTGGGCGCGGCCTCACGCTTTCCGCATGCAGCGAGCAGCGAAGCGAGAATTAGGATCGTGAGGGAGAGACGCATCGCGCTCTATATAATACGGAAACCCAGGAATGTCTCAGCTTCGCTCGCGCACGAGCAGAGCGCGCATGCGTGCGTCGAGCTCATCGAAATCGAAGGGCTTATCGAGAAAATCATCGGCTCCGTAGAGCGGTGAGGTCATTTCGTTGAGTCGCTCGCCGATGCCGGTGAGCATCAGGATGCGCGTCCCCTTCAAGCTCTCTTCTTCTCGAATGGCGCGGCAGACCTCCCATCCGCTCAGTCCAGGCATCATGACGTCGAGGACGACGAGATCGGGCTGATGTTCCTTGGCGAGGGCGAGCGCCTCCTCTCCATCATGGGCTTCGACGACGTTGGAGCTGAGTCTCTTGGCGCGTCCAGCCACCAGGCTGAGGATCTGAAAGTCATCGTCGGCGACGAGGATCTTCAGGTGATCAAAATCGAGCGATGTCATATCGGCGTTCCTATTCCCGGATGGTCTACGCTGTTACGCGCCGTGTCAATCCGTTCTCTTCGGGCGGAGGATGAGGAGCGAATCACGTTCGAGAAAGCCGCGGTCGGCGTCGGGGAGGCGAACCTCATAAAATCCGCGTCGTTCGCCGATGACGAGGAAGCGATCTCCTTCGCGGATGATGCGGCGCCCCTCCGCAGCCTCGTCCGGGCCGGCACGAAGCACGGCCTCTTTCGCGACGAGCACAGCGCGATTGCCCTCGCTGAACCACTCGAGCCGCGCGCCGATGCCGACGAGCATCGCTAGAAATAGGATGAAGCTAAAGGAGGAGACGAGGCCGAGCGCGATGCGGAGGCGCTCGTTCTGGCTCGAGATCAGCAGGAACACACTGATGAAACAGACGAGCTCGAAGAAGAGCGCGAGGGCACCGAGAAGATCTTTCCCGATGAGCGCCGTCGTCGAGGTGAGAAAGCTCTCGGGGCTGTAGAGTGGCTCACCGTGGTTCTCGTTTTCACGCTCCTCGCGAAGCAAACTCGTCGTTTGCGCAAGTGCGGATTGGATCTCGGCATCGAAAGGTGCGAGGAAGCGTGCGCGCTCGAGCCAGACGATCGCCTTGCCAAGCTCATTCAGCCGAAGGTGGGCGAGCGCGCGATCGTAATAGATGTTCGGATCGGCGACGCCAGCGCGCTCCAGATCTTCGAACGCGGCAATGGCAGATTCATAGTCGCCCGCGCGGATCGCTTGATGCGCGCGTTGCTCGATGGCGCGTAGACCGGCGTCGGCCGAAGTGGGTCGCGCGAAGCCGAGGCCGATTGAACCGAGCACGGCGAAGAGGGCGACCACGCGAAAGGAGCGGGCGGCGGCTCTCATTGGCTCCCTCTTTGCTTGAAGTCATCGATCCGGTCGAGGAGCGACTCGGCGCGGCTGAGCGCCCGATCCATCTCGTCCTCGGCGGTGCTGCTTTGACTGAATCGCGCGAAATCGAGTCCCTCCAGCTCCTCGATGAGTCGCGAGATGAGATCGCTCGGGAGTCCGCGCTCACGAAGGGCGTCGTCGAGCTCGCGCCGCGTCATCCCTCGTGTGTTCTCACCGAGGATTCCGTCGAGGGCGGCGTGGATCGCAGCCCCAATCGCGGCGTAGAGCCCGGCCGCATCAGAGCCTTTACGGCGCTCGCGAGCGAGGGCGAGAAGCTGCTCGTGACGGCGCTGTCGCGCTCTCAGCTCACGCTCTTCACCGCGCCTCCTTCGCCACCACCGACCGAAAAGCGCGCCAGCGAAAGCGAGCGGAGGGATGGCGAGCGCAACGAGAAATAGAGGCTGCTCGGGGAAGGAGCGCCGCGACATGCGCAGATCGGAACGAAGCCGGAACGAGCCGAGCCGAGCCGCCTCGGGGCTGATGGATTCCGGGGAATCCGGCGAAGAGGCGCTTTGAGGAGGAGCGCTCGGGACGGAGGCTCCCGATTCATCGCGGATATCGAGCTGGATGGTGCGCGTTGTGAGTGAATCGAAGCGTTCCGTCTCGGGGTTGAATACAGGGAGGCGAAGCGCGGGAAGGAGCGGCTGCCCAGGTTCTTCGGCGATGATGAGAAAGCGAGTCTCGAGTCGGCTATGTACCTTCCCTCCGCGGCGCGTAAGTGTCAGATTCCGCTCGGGCGCGAGGACGCGCAGGCCGGGGAGATCGGGCAGGGGAAGGTCCAGATCGCTGAGGTTCCCGCGTCCTTCGAGGATGACGGTGTACGTGAGCGCTTCGCCGACCTTGATGCGCTCGCGATCGACCTGGGCGCGGAGCGTGAACTCGCCAACGAGCGCATCGCTCGGCACACGGTCCGGTAGGGGCTTTACCCGGACGCTTAGCTTCTGTCCGCGGCGTTCGAGCGTTTCGCCGCGGCTCAGTCCGAAAGCGCTCGAGAGGCTCATCTGAAGCGTGGGCGGTTCGATGGAAAGCTCGCCGGTACGCAGTGGGAAGGCTGCGATGCGGCGGAGGGTATAGACGCGGAATGGGACACCACGAACGATCTCGCGCCGCTCCTCCGTCGGCTGATCGATGTCGATCAACTCATGGAGCCAGAAGCCGTCGAGGCCTGGTTCGGTCGAGAAGCGTGGCGAGCCATTGACCCGCGTGTAGAGCTCGATGGTATAGGTGAGCTGATCGCCGATGAAGACTTCATCGCGATCGATCGTCGTCCGAAGAAAGACGCGTGCATCAAAGAGCGCGTCGGGATCCGTGATGCCGGTGGGGCCTCGAGTCGCATCCGCTCCCCCATCCGATGGTGCGGTGGGTGAAGGCATGATGGGTGGTGCGGCGCGAGACGGATCGGGCGCGACCTCGATCTCCACGGGGGTCCCCTCATAGTGGGCGCCCTCGACGACCGCTTTCGGTGCGGCGATGCGCATGGTTCCGGCGCGATCGGCGCGTAGCGTGAACGTATGAATCTCGGATGCCTCGACGTTTGAGCGCCCGCGAAGCCCGAACTGGAAGCGCACGGGCGAGCTCTTTTGGTGCCCGAGGATGGTGAACCCATCAAGAGAGGGGAGTTCGACGCGATCGATGCGCCCGCCCGCGACGTCGACGCGGATCTCGAAAGTGAGCCGTTGCCCCACAACGACGCGATCGGGTCGCGCAACGCTTTGGATCTCCACTTGCGGGTTGGCGCTCGCCGTGGACGGAATGAGCGCGCCGAAAAGCAGAAGGACGATCCCGATGAGCGATACGGCCTGCCTTCGCTTCTCCTGCGCCCGCGGCGCGGCTGTCGGCGTACTCCCTTTCATCTTACCAGTCTTTTTCCACAAAACGCTTGGAACGAGAAGCGCGCCGTTTGGCGAGGTGCCCTTCGAGACTCTCATCGTTCGCTTCGAGTGCGCGGAGAAGGCGCTCGGCCTCATCACGACTCTCGGGCTCGATGAGCTCGCCCTCGCGGTATTCAGCGGTTTCCTCGACCCCGTCTTCGGCACGGTCTTCAACCTCTTCGTCTTGGGACACTTCCGGATCGCCACCTGAAGAGATCTCCTCGGAATCGCCCTGTCGATCGTCGTCGCGATCGCGATCGCCGGAATCGCTCTCCGGTTGGTCTTCTTGGCGCGTGCCGTCGTCTCCCGAGGAAGACTCGCGGTCGTCTTCGTCGTTCCCCTGCTCGTCCTGGTTGTCCGGTTTGTCTTGTTTGTCTTGTTTGTCTTGTTTGTCTTCCGGAGGCGTGCGCTCTTGCTCGCCCTCGCCATCTTCTTGATTCGCTTCTTGGTCCGAACCGTCGCGCTCTTCATCCCGATCCGACTCTTGATCGTGTTCTTTGGGAGGAGGTTCCATCGCCTCAGCGTCTTCGCGAAGTAGGAGGGCGAGCTCGAGGTTGAAGGCCGTATCGCGATCGCCCGGACGGGAAAGCAGGGAACGCTCGAAGGACTCGATCGCGGCGTCGAAAGCCTCTTTGGCTTCTTCGCGATTTCCTGCCTGCCGCTCGGCCATTCCGCGCCTTAGATGGACCATGCCGAGATTATGATGTGCGCGTCCGCCCCGCTCGTCGAGCTGCTCGCGAAGCGCCTGATCGCGCGCACGGAGGGCCCAACGAAAGAGAGGATCGACGCTCGATGCAAGGCGGGAGTCGATCGGTTCGTCCGCGAGCGCCGCCTTGGAGCGCTGAATGGCGTCCTCATCGCTACCTTCATCAAGTGCGAGCGCGCCAAGGGCGAGAGCGATGTCGGGAGCTGCGGGATACGCACGATCGAGGGCTTCATACGCGTCGCGGGCGAGCTCGAGGTCGCCCGCTTCGAGCGCGCTGGCGCCTTTGTCAGATTCGCTGGCCTCGTGGAGAAGCAGGGTGCGAGCGCAGCCGGTTGTGAAGAGAATCGAGGAGAGAACGATCAGCTTCGAGATGAACGAGGACTTCATCGCTTCACCTCCAAGGACGTTCTCTTCGCTTTGGCATTGTCGCCTGTCGCCTGCACACGGGTGCGCCCAATGCGCTCGGGCAATAGGCGCGCAAAGAAGAGAAAGAGAAGAGCGGGGAGTAGAAGATAGACGAAGCGCTCCTCGTGAAGAACGATGCGCCGGCTCTCGCTGAGATCGCGCTCAAGGCGATCAAGCGCCCGGCGGATCTCACGAAAGCCTGCCGTCCCCCCGGAGGCCCGAAGATATTCGCCACCGGTCGCGCTGGTGAGTTCCTTGAGGACGACTTCGGCTGCGGGGCTGAGTTTAGTGAGTACGACTTCGCCACGTCGATCGCGAAGATAGCTACGCCCGGGGCGCCCTCGCGCACCGAGGGGAATGGGCTCGCCGCGCTCGCTTCCGATGCCGATGGCGAAGATATGGATCCCCGCCTCTTTGATCTCATCGAGAACGGATCGCGGATCGACTTCGTGGTCCTCTCCGTCGGTGACGAGAAGGATGACCTTGGCGGCGGAGGATTCATCCCTTGCCCCTCGCTCAAGAAGGCGCTTTGAGGCAAGGAGCGCGCGAGCGATTGCGGTTCCACCAACGGGCATATCCGCGGGACTCAGATCCTTGAGAAAGAGCTCGAGCGCCGAATAATCGGTCGTCATCGGAAATTCCATCGTCTCCCCTGCAAAGGCGACGATTCCGACGCGATCCCCAGCGAGTTGCCCCAAAAATGCACTCAGCTCGGCCTTGGCGCGCTCGATGCGACTGGGTGCGATGTCCTCGGCCCACATGCTCTTCGAAAAATCGAGCGCGACGACGAGGTCGAGGCCACTTTTGTGGATGGTCTCTTCGCGCCCCCCGACGCGCGGTCCCGCAAGCGCGAAAATGAGCAGTGTGAGGCCGATCAAGGTGAACGTAAGGCGCGCCGCTCGGAGGGTCTCCGAGCGACCGTCGATGAGCTTTGAGACGAGGGCGCGATCGCCGAAGTCGGCTTCGCTCCGTTCACGCCGGCGCTGTGTGTAGAAGGCGAGCGCGATCAGCGCTGGAATGAGTGCCAAGAGGAAAAGAAGCTCGGGGGCACGGAAGCTCATGGGAACCTCCGGAAAACCAGCGCTTCGAGGAGCGTCGCGACCAGAAAGAAAAAGAGCGAAGGGAAGAGGAAAGCAGGATAGAGATCCGCGAAAACCTTGCCGGGATCGTCGATCTTTGATCGCTCGAGTTCATTGAGGATGGCGTGAAAGCTTTCTTCAAGACCGCGTCGATCCGAGGCGATGAAGAGCTGCCCGCCTGTCGAGGCCGAGATCCTATCGAGGAGCTCGGGATTCACCGGGAAGCTCGCTCCACCGAGGAGTCGTCGGCTCGGGTGTGCGTTGCGTGGATCGTCTACATCGCCCATCAGCACCGAATAGATCTGGATGCCGAGCCCCTGCGCGATGGCGGCAGCTTGTTCGGGGCTGATATTTCCTGCATTCGAGTCGCCATCGGTCAGGAGGATGAGCACGCGCGATTTCGCTTTGGAGCGCTTGAGCCGATTCAGCCCTGTGCCGATGGCGTTTCCTATCGCCGTCCCGCGCCCGTCGATCATCTGAAGCCGGAGCTCGGAGAGCGCGAGGCGGAGGGCTGCGTGATCGCTCGTGAGCGGGAGAAGGGTGAAGGCTTCCCGACCGAAGACGACGGCGGCGATCCGATCGTTGGGGCGCCGCGTGATGAAATCGTCGACGACCTCCTGCATGGCGATGAAGCGATTGGGCCGAATGTCGGTGGCTTCCATCGACAGGCTCATGTCGAGGACGAGCGCGATGTCGATGCCGTGGAGCTCGACCGATTCGCGCGCGTGGATGCTCTGTGGGCGCATGAGTCCAAACACCATGCCGATGAAGGCGACGATCAAACATGCGGGAGCGAGTGGCCTAAGCCGCGTGCGGGGCGAGGGCGAAGGCTCGGGCAAGCTCGAAACGCGGCTCATGCGGAGACGCGGAAGTTGGCGCCGCTTTCCTACGGTCTCGATGAAGAAGAGGGCGATTGGGAGGATGAAGAGAAGCGAAAAAAGGGGCGCTTCAAAGCGAAAGTGCGCCGAGAAGGGATCGATCGAATAGACGCGATTGAAGAGCAGGAGGGCGATCCATCCGGCGAGAGCGAAGACGCCTAGGGTGTAAAGAGCGACGACGCGAGGCTTCATCGGATCGTCTCCTCGGAGCGGTATGGACGGGTCTCGATCACGATGCGTCTTGCCGAGTAGAGGATCGCGTCGAGCGCTTCCCCGTCGAGCCGTGCCTTCGCGAACTTCACCAAATCGGCTTCGTGAAGGAAGGCGCGCACGCTGTCGATAGCGTCGCTCTTTCGGCCGACTTGGCCTGCTCTGGCTTCAAGGGCCTCGAGCAGTTCATCGCTTGTGCTCTCAAGGCCATCAAAACCGTAGCGTTCGCCGAGATAGGCGCGGACGATGTCGCTGAGCTCGTCGGTGAAGGCTTCGATCGCGCTTTCGTGATCGCCGGTCTCGAGCCTCGCCTTTCGCTCGCTTCTGAGCTTTTCGATCGCCTCGAGCGCGCTCTCCCAAGGTGGCCGCGGAGGCGGAGGCGGACGCCTGGCTTCGCGCGCCTTGGCGATGCGTCTTGCGAGCAAATAGGCGAGCGGGATGAGTAGGGCGAGGGCCGCGAGGGCATAGAGCAGGACGATCATCGCGCCGTTTGGCACGCGAACCGGAAGCGGTTCCGCGCGGGGTCGGGGATCGAGCGAGTCCGCACCCTCAAGGGCAGAGCGGACAGAAATCAGCGTCCCGCGGATCTCGACGACCTTGGCTTCTCCTTGCCCCAGAATCTCGAGCGTAAAGGGGCCGAGAAGGCGCTCTCCTGGGCGAAGCGTGACGAATTCGACCTCGAGCTGATGGACGTCCTCCTTGGGGAGATAGCGCGAAGACTCGATTGTCCGCACCTTGAACCCTTCAAGCGTGGGCGAGCGGAGGAGGAGCTTGGCTTCGGAGTTCCCTCGCACGACGAAGCGGCCGCGGATGGAGTCGCCCGTCACCCAAGTGCGGCGCTCTGACTCGGGGTCTTCCTTGCTCGGAGGCGGCGAGTCGAGAAGCAATTCCGCAGGCGTTTCAGCAAGGACGCGTTCGGGATGAGGCGCCGAGAGGCCGATGAAAATGAGGGCAAAGACGGAGAGCGCACCGGGGAGGGTGTGCATCCGGCCATGGAAGACTTGATCGGAGAACGAGACGCTCATCGACCCACCCGCAAACGCCTTCGACGCGCACGAAAATATTCGGCGATCTTCGCGCTCGCCTCATCGCCGCTTTCAATCGAGATCGGATCGATGCGGAGTCTTTTGAACGCGCGCATCCGCTCCTCGCGTTCTTCGCGAAGACTCGTCCGATAGGCCTCTCGAACGAGCGGGTCGGAGGTGTCGAGCTCGCGAAGCTCGCCCGTTTCGAGATCCTCGATGAGCGCGATCCCGATGTCGGGAAGTTCGAGCTCGCGTCGGTCGAGCACCTCAATCGGGATGAGATCGTGCTTCTGGACGGCGAGCCGAAGCGCGCGTTTATCGATCGGCCCCAAAAAATCCGAGATGAGAAAGCTGACGGAGCGCCGCTTCGACAGTTGGGCGAGCCGTTCGATCCCGAGCGAGAGATCCGTCCCGCGTCCCTCGGGCTTCGCTTTCAAGATCTCCGTCACCACGCGCATCACGTGTCCGCGCCCCTTCTTTGGAGGGACAAACCGCTCGACGCGATCGGTAAAGAGCAGGAGGCCGGCGCGATCGCCATTTTGGACGGCGCTGAACGCGAGAAGGGCGGCTATCTCGGCGATGCGTTCCGCTTTGGTCGCTTCGACCGTTCCGAACTCTTGGCTCGCCGAAAGATCGACCGCGATCATCACCGTCATCTCTCGTTCCTCCGTGAAAACCTTCACGAAGGCATCGTTCATGCGCGCACTCGCATTCCAGTCGATGAAGCGCACATCGTCGCCGGGTTGATAGGGACGCGCCTCGGAGTATGTCATCCCGAGCCCGCGAAACGCGGATTGGTATCCGCCGGCGAGCTGGTCTTCAGCGAGACGCGACGTGACGATCTCGATGCGCCGAAGTTTTTTTACGAGCTCGCGGGAGATCATGATCGCTCAGGGGACCTCGAGCGTGTCGAAGATTGAGCGTACGATCGCGTCGGAACTCAGCTCTTCCGCTTCCGCTTCGTAGGAGCGGAGTACGCGATGGCGCAACACATCGGCCCCAATCGCTTTCACATCCTCAGGGGTGACATAACCGCGATGCCTAAGGAAAGCGTGGGCGCGCGCCGCGACATTGAGCGCGATCGTCGCGCGCGGGGACGCACCATGTGCAATCATGTCTTGGAGCTCGGGGAGGCCGTACTCGCGAGGCTCGCGCGTCGCCATGACGATGCGCACGATATACTCCTTGATCTTCTCGTCGACGTAGACGTGGCCGATCGTTCGCCGCGCGCTAAGGAGCGTTTCGGGCGTCGCGACTGCACGAATCTCTTGGGCTTCACTCTTGCCGAGGAGCTGGAGCTCGGCCATGCGGTCCATGATGAGCATTTCTTCGTCGCCGCTCGGATAGTCGACGAGGATGTGCAGGAGAAAGCGATCGACTTGGGCTTCTGCGAGCGGATAGGTGCCTTCCTGCTCGACGGGGTTTTGAGTCGCGAGGACGAGGAAGAGCTCGGGGAGCCGCTCGGTCGTATCGCCGATCGTCACCTGCCGCTCCTGCATCGCCTCGAGGAGCGCGCTCTGGACCTTGGCGGGCGCGCGGTTGATCTCATCGGCGAGGACGAGGTTCGCGAAGATTGGCCCGCGTCTTCGTGTGAATTGTCCGGTGCGCTGATCGTAGATCACCGTGCCGACCACATCGGCGGGGAGGAGATCCGGCGTGAACTGGATGCGGCTAAAATCGGCCTCGATCGTCTTCGCGAGCGTATTGACCATCAGCGTCTTCGCGAGGCCGGGGACACCCTCGACGAGGACATGGCCTCCGACCAAAAGGCCAATGAGGACCCTCTCGATCATCTCGTCCTGGCCGATGACGGCGCGCTTCACTTCTTCGCGGACAGCGTCGAGGAAGGCGCTCTCGCGGATGACCATCTCATTGATGGCGCGGACATCAATTGTCATGAAAAGCCTCTATACAAAATCCAGATCGAGCGCGTAACACGCGCCCGCCCGGTGATACAACCCTTTGAAGCGCGCTTCATTCCCTAGCCTAAATGCGAGGCCGGATCACATCTTCCGGGCAAAGCATTGACCTTTCGGTTTCAACCCCAAACCATATTGAACATGAGAAAAGACGAGATCTCGAGCGAGCTCTTTGAGCGCGCCAAGCGTTCGATTCCGGGCGGTGTGAACTCGCCCGTTCGCGCATTCGCGGCCGTAAAGGGCGCGCCCATCTTCATTCGCGAGGCCGAAGGAGCGATCCTCCGGGGCGAAAATGGCAAAGAATACATTGATTATATCGGCTCTTGGGGGCCGATGCTCCTTGGCCACTCGCATCCAGAAATTGTCCGTGCCGTTCAAGCGCAGGCGGCCAAAGGGATGAGCTACGGAGCGCCGACGCTCGCCGAGATCGAGTTTGCCGAGCTGTTGATCGAGCTGATTCCGAGTGTCGAGGTCGTCCGCCTCGTCTCGAGTGGAACGGAGGCGACGATGGGCGCGCTCCGGCTCGCGCGAGGCTATACGGGGCGGAACCTGATCGTGAAGTGCGATGGCGCCTACCACGGAGGCGCGGACTATCTCCTTGTGAAAGCGGGGAGCGGTCTCGCAACGCTCGGTGAGCCGGATAGCGCCGGTGTGCCTGCGGCGATTGCCTCGACGACCACGGTGGTCCCTTATAACGACATCGACGCGGCGAAACAGCTCTTTGCGGCACGCGGCGATGAGATCGCAGCGTTCATCATCGAACCCGTGGCAGGCAATATGGGCTGCGTCCCGCCTGATCCCGA
>JAAZAH010000143.1 GCA_012514415.1 Sandaracinaceae bacterium | reverse complement strand
GCGATCGCTCGCCGCGTCATCGCTCAAATCCCAAACGAGCGCAAAGATATCTTCGCGTGAGGGCGCGCCATTGGGCCCAGAGGACTCTTGTGCGCCCGAGGGCTCGCGCGCGATGGCGAAGCTTTGGCAGATCTCCTGCCGCCCCTCGACCGCATAAAACGAGATCTCTTTTGGAAGCGCCTCACGCGCGATGAGCATCTCGGGGCGATCTTAGCCAAGAAAGCCCGTGAAAAATTCGCGAACATCCCGGAGCGCGGGTCCAGCCGGATGCTCCTCGATATGCTCGCGGAGCGACTCTGTGAGCTCGACGCGCACGCGCGGCGCGATCTGCGCATCGGCAAGAACCTGAACGGCAAAGACGAGCCCCTCAATCGGCTGAACGAGCCCAAGCCACTCCCGATGAAAGCGAGCGTCCATATCCGTCATCGCGCGGACCTCCCTGAGCCGACGAAAGCGTTTCGGATATTTCGTTCGCTTCGAATATTGCGAATATTGCGAATATTGCGTTCGCTTCGGACGCTGCTTTCGCTTTCTGCGCTTCGAATATTTCGTTCGCTTCGGATATTGCGTTTACGAAGAGAGTTCATCAGCATGGGAACCATGAGCAAGCGGACGGGGAAGGGGCGCTCGGCCAAAATCCGAGCAGAAGAGCCGCTCCGAGGGCCGGGCAGGCAACTCGAAGATGAAATGCGAGCGGCACAAAGAGCCATCGAGCTTTGGAACGGTTTTGAGCGCGGGCCGAGTCAAGGAGTGGCGCGTGCGAGGCTTCAGCTTCGAGGCGCGTGCGGGAGGCGGACGGCTTCCGCCGCGCTCCCTGGGCTCGCCCTCGAGCTGCTGAAAGCGATCCTCGAAGAGCTCTCCCGGGGCGAGCAGCCGGCCATCGTCACAAAGACGCGTGAGGTCAGCACGCAGGAGGCGGCCGATCTCCTCCACGTCTCGCGCCCCTTCCTCGTGAAGCTCCTCGAGGAGGGCACCATCCCGCATCGCAAAATCGGAACCCACCGGCGCGTGAGGCTCGCCGATGTCCTCGCCTATCGCGAGGCGATGTACCGGCAGCGTGGCGAGGTGGCCGATGATCGAGCGAAGGGCTCCGGCGCGCCCGGCCTCCTCTGAGCAAAAATCAGCCGAGCGGTGCGCGCTCACGCCATCGCCTCCGGCCAGCTCACCACAAGCCCAATCGGGCTCAGCCTCCGCATCCGCACTTCGTAGAGCGCCTCGATCGCCTTCGGCTCCGTGATGAATTCCTCCTCGAGCGCGCGAAGACGCTTCTCCATATGCTCGAGATCAAGGCGGACCTGACGGCGTTGATCCGCGTGGGTCTTCTCATCGGCGCCGGCAAAGAGCTCGCCCTGCTTTAGCGTGCGCATGGCCTTTTCAATCGCCTCCCGCTGACGCACAAGGAGCTTTTCGAGCTCGCTCGCCTCACGCCGCGCGCGCTGGGCGAGGCCGTTCTTTGCCTCCACAGCGCGCGCGTCGGCCTCGGCCTCAAGGCTCGACCAGAGCGCCGCCATCAAATCGGGGGCGTGCTCGCGGATGCGCGCTTGAACCCGACCGCTTGGAGCGCGTGCGCCGCGGGCAAGGAGCGCCTCGGTTCTCTCAATGGTCTTCACCGCCGTCGCTCGATCGCGATAGGGCTCAAGCGCGCCGAGCCCCTCGAGATCGCCCGACCAGGGCGCGGGCACGGCGATGATCTCATCGTGGAGGCGCGAGGCACCGTCGCCAAAGAGGCTGAGCCGCGCATAGGCGACGACGCGGACGACGCTATCGTCCGGGGCGATCAGCGCGGTGACGCGGCTTAAGTCGTGCGCGCCAAAGCCTTGGGCAAGGAAGCGATCGAGGACCCGGCGCACAAGGGGATGCGCGAGATGAAGCTGCTCGACATCGTCCGTGAGCCCGCCGAGCGGCGCAAAGGTCACGGGACGCGGGGCGCGCCTTCGCCACTCATAAAACGCCTCGCCGCGTTCGCGGGGCGGCCTCAGCGTATCGAGCGTCCGCGCCCAGCTCCGATCGAGCGCGGGGAGCTCGTAGATCGCGGCTCCCTCATCGGTCTTGGCGATCTCGCGGAGGCCCTCGGCGCCCGCCATCTCAAGCCCCACCTCGACCACGCCGCGGAGGCTCTCGGGATCGACCTCGAGCGCCCGCTTCGATGCGTCGAGCAGGCGACCGGCGCGCATGACCTCGGTGCGAAGTTGATCGAGATCGTCGCGCTGTGCCTCGAGCTCTTCTTCGACGACCTGGGTGCTCGTGTCCTTTCCGATCGCCTCGATGACTTCGGTGAGCTCTTCGCGAAGGCCGCCTTCAAGCGAGCGCTCCACCTCGTCGAGGAGGACGGCGCCCAGCGAGCCGAGCTCGGTCTGGATGATCTCGACCTTGCGGACGAGCGTCTCGAGGATGCGATCTTCGACCCGCTGCGGATAGACGAAATAATGGCAGCGGACCTCGGGCGAAGGTTGAAGCGTCCGGTCGATGCGGCCGTTTCGCTGCTCAAGCCGCGCCGGATTCCACGGCAGATCCATATGGAAGAGGTCGGCGCAGTGCGCTTGTAGGTTGATGCCCTCGCGCGCCGCGTCGGTCGCGATGAGGATGCGCACGGGATCGCGATCGGGGGGCGAGTTGAACGCGCGCTGAAGCTCGTCGCGCGCCTCATCGCCCATCCCGCCATGAAAGACGCGGATGCGCCCTTCGGATGCGCCGGTTTGCGCCACGGCCTCCGAGAGGATCTCCTGGAGATAGCGCATCGTATCGGCCCACTCCGTAAAGAGGATCACGCGGCGATCGCTCCATTCGCCGCCCGAAGACTCGCCTTCACCAAGGCCGATGCCCGGGTGAAGGTTCGCTCGCATCCAGGCGAGAAGCGCGCGCACCTTCGCGTCGGGCCTCCGCCGCGCATTTTCGGCGAGCGTGCGCATCTCATCGAGGATCGCGCGGGCCTCCTCGGCAGGGGCGAGAAGCTCGGATGAGGCGCGCGCCATCTCGGCCTCGGCCTCGGCCTCCATCGCGTCGTCGTGAAGGCCATGAAGCTCGGGATCGATCGCATCATCCGTCAGCGCGAATGAGCGCTGGGCTGACGCCGAAAGCGCGCCCGAGCGAAGCACGCTCTCGGCATGGCGCTCGAGCGTGCGCGCGAACGCCTCGGGGCTTGAGAGGAGCCGCTGCTGAAGGCGGATAAAGGGAAGCCGGCCGCGGCCTTTTTTGGGAGCGGAGAGCTCGGTATAGCGGGCGAGAAGCTCCGCGAGGCGAAGTTCGGTATCGGGGCCGCCATCGAGCTTCTCGGAAGGCGAGACACGAAGGGCCTCGCTCGCCGAGAGCTTCTCCGAATCGTAAACGAGCTCTTTTCGCTCCCAGCCTTCGTTTGAGACGTATTCGAGGCGATGCTGCACAAGGAGCCGCCGCGGAAAGTTCTCGACCCCGAGCTGGCGCAGATCGCGCTTCAGGCGACGCACCATGATCGGCGCGAGCGCATCCTTCCCCGAAACGGGCACGCCGCGAGTAAAGCGCACGGGATCGAGGATCTCGAGGAGCGCGCTGAAGCTATTCGAATGCCCATTGTGAGGCGTCGCGCTCAAGAACAAGCGGTTATCGAAGCGAGGGGCGAGATCGCGGATGGCGCGCGTGATGTCGCTATCGACCGCGTATTTCGAGCGCGTGGCGGGGGCGGCCACATGCGCTTCGTCAAGGATGAGGAGCCCCTTTCGCGCGCGGGGGCCGAGATGAGCGATGAGAGGATCGCGATATTCGGGTCGGCGAAGAAGCGAATGCGAGATGATGAAGCGGTTGTGCGTGGCCCAAGGGTTCACGCCGAAGCCGCGCTCCTGGCGCCGATACGAGACAAACTGCCGCGTCATCACCTCGAAGCGGAGGCCAAAGCGCCGCTGCATCTCGGCCTTCCATTGAAGGCAGATCGACGCCGGGCAGGCGATGAGCACAAAATCCGCCTGCTGGCGTAGGAGGAGCTCTTGGAGGACGAGCCCCGCCTCGATGGTCTTGCCGAGCCCGACATCGTCCGCGATGAAGAGGTTCGCTCGCGGGAGCTCGAGCGCCTTCATCAGCGGCGTGAGCTGGTGCGCCATCAGCTTGATGCCCGCCCTAAATGGAGCCTGAAAGCGCGTCGCATCGGCGGCGCTCACGGCGCTCCACTTGAGAGCGTGGAGATACGCGCCGAAATGTTGCGGCGGATCGAGCGCGTCGATTCGTCCGAGCCCCTCCATCGAAGGCGTGAGGATGCGGGCGCCGAGCTCGAGATCCCAGAGCACTTCAAGGATGCGCCCCGGGGCGTCGTCATCGAGGCAGGAGAGCCGAACGCGGGCGGATTCGCCCGGGGCGCCTTCCACGACCTCTTCGACGAGCCAATGGCGGTGGCGGACGCTCACGACATCGCCCGCCGCAGGGAGGCCGTCTGCGCGCGGAGGTCGCGGCGGATCGAGCGCTTCGATCTCGATCCCCGCGGCTTCGAGGAGACGAATCTGAAGATCGCGGCGGGCTCTACCTTCGTGAGCGACGCCATGGGCGCGGCAGGCGGCCCGAAGCTCTTCTCGGCCCATCTCGCGAAGGATGGTGGGGATTTGATCGCGGAGGCGCGCGGCCAAGGTGGCGACGAGGGCGCGCTTTGAGTCGCGCTCTTCACGCCGAAGGCCCATGCCCATGGAGCGGGCGAGATCGAGGAGACGCGCTTGGGTTAGGGTCGTGAGGAGCGATTCGGCCGTGGGGGCGATCGTCGTCGAAGAAGATTCAGGATTCAGCATGAACGCTCTCGCGGCTCAGACCATACAACGTGAATTTTGCAGCGCCATCGCACAGCGCGGGCGCGGGGAGGGGAAAGCGGAGCGATGCCGACCGGTGGGCACATTCCCCCGCCTCGTCGCGATGAAAGACGCGGAAAGACGCGATGTCAGAGACTGGAAACAACGATAGCCCACGTTCCACTTTTCCGTAACGCCAAAGATCTCACCGCACCTTTCACCGAAGGCCGATCGCGTGGCCGATTTCCCGCGCTCCCCTTGAAACCTCGCCCTCTTCCCTAGGCCAACCCACGCTCGCGAGACCGCGCTTCAAGGCGCCGGATCTAGTCCAATCGTACTATGGACGAAGCCGGGCCGCGGTGAAAGCATTCAGCTCACCATGAGCACGCCCCTTGATCCCGAGCTTTTCGCATGGCGGAGCAAGGCGATCGCGAACCTCAGCGTGCTCTCTCACACCCCAAAAACATCTCGCGCGAGCTCGCATCCAAGGCGCGACTTCGATCCGTGAGGCGACAGTGAACGGCCGCATCTTTACGCCGTCTCTTTCGTTTTTTTCGTTCGAGATCCTGAGGCGTCCGGCGGGCTCAGTCTCATCGGTTCATCCGAATCGCAAATTGAGCAGTTGTAGAAGTGGCGTGAACCCAAATTCCAAAAAATGCCAAGCAGCTTAGTGTGAGGAAAGCATGAGCAGTGGCCATTCCTTGATGCGGAAAATCGCGAGACAAACTCCGTTGCGCGGCGTTTCATTCACCCTTCGGAGCGTCTTGTGCGGAGCGTTCTTTGTCTTGATGGCGCCTTCGATGAATGCGGCGGCCGAGAGCGACGAGCGCGACGAGCGCGCGCGGACGCATTTCCTTGCGGGGAGCTCGTATTTCGAAGAAGGAAGGTACCGCGAAGCGGGCACACAGTTCATGGAAAGCTACCGCCTCTCATCGCGTCCGCCGCTTCTCCTCAACGCGGCGATGGCCTTTGAGCGCGCGGGCGAATTCGAAGAGGCGCATGAGGCGCTCACGAAATACCTCGAGCATCTTCCCGAGGGCTCCGATGAGGCGCCCGCGCTTCGCGCTCGGATTCGCAATCTTGAGGAGCGGGCCGAGGAAAAGCGCCGCCTCGAAGCCGAGCTTGCTGAAGCGCGAAAGGCGCGCGAGCCCGAGAGAAGCGCGCCGAAGCTCGGATGGATGGGATGGAGCGGCGTTGGGGCGGGCTCGGCCGGGGTGGCTTCGCTCGTCGCCTCGCTCGCAACGGGGCTCAAGGCGAGCTCGATTCACGGCTCGCTTGAAGAGGTCTGTGGACCGTCGGGTCAGATCTGCCCGGTGGGAAGCCAAGCCGACGCCGATCGTGGAAGACGCCTCTCGCGCGTTTCGACCGGGACGCTCATCGCGGGGGCAGCGCTCGCGGCAGGGGGAGCGATCCTTCTCATCCTCGATCTCAAGGTCAAAAAGGGCGAAGACCAATCCGCAAGCGCGTGGCGACTCGACGCCGGCCCCGGTGAACTCGGCCTGTCGCTCCGGAGGGATTTCTGATGTGTAGAGAAGACCACCTCGTCCAGCCAAGCCCTCGTTTTCTCTTCCTCTCTCTCGCCCTCAGCTCGCTGAGTTTTTTGAGCGCGTGCTCGCTCGCGCTCGATTTTTCGAAGTTCCGCGAGGGCTGCCCCGAGGGCGAGGAGATGGTCAACGGGACATGCGAGCCCATCCCCGACGTCATCGCGGAGCTGCTTGAGCAATCGCGCTTCGACGAGGCCGAGCAGACGGAGTTCACGCCGCCGGCCGCCGGAGAATCGCTCGTCTTTACCGGTCTCATTGGCGAGGCGCCTTATAAAGAGAGCACGTTCACGTTTCGCGCGCGTGCCGGACAATGGCTCACGATCGAGGCGTTCGCGCGCGACCAACTCGTCCCGAAGTTTCGCGTGAGGCGGGTGGGAGATTCGGGGAAATGGCGCGAGAGCCCGGTCGATCCTTCGATGCGGAAGTCCGAGCGAAAGCTCCTGATCCTCCAAGACGGAGATTATGAGCTCCACCTCTCCCCTTCCCATTGGCACGCCGAGGGAGAGGGAGGACGGTTCATCGTGCGGATGACTCAGCTCGTCCCGCCGGCGCCCCAGCCCTACGAAGGGCACCAAGGCGACTTGCTCGAGCTTGAAGCGAATTTCTTCGTCCTCGACTACGGAGATGTCGAGAACGTGCTCGATGTGTTGGTCGAAAAGCTTAGAGGCTCAGCCGATGCGGCGCTCATCGCTTGGCATGAGGGATTTACCGACGTTCGGATCCTCCCGCTTCTGCCCAACCAGCGCGCTTCGCTCGCGCCCAACGACGGGCGCACCTACCTCCTCGTCGATTATTTTACGGCAGAGCCAAGCCAAACCGAATATGCGCTCGGCGAGTTCAGGGTCTATTGCGACGCGGTGTCGGGCGAATTTGGCGGCGGTGCAGGGACCCCGGAGGATCCCTATCTCATCTGCACTCCCGACCACCTCCTCGCGATCGACTCCGACCTCACCGCCCACTATCTCCTCACGCGCCACCTCCATATGGGGGGCGTG
>JAAZAH010000142.1 GCA_012514415.1 Sandaracinaceae bacterium | reverse complement strand
TGGTGAATCTTATTTTCACGCATCAGGTTTCGAATGGCGTAGTTTGGGACCATCACCTCGCAGGCGAGCACGCGCCCGGGACCATCCGCACGCGGAATTAGGATCTGCGAGATGACTCCTTGGAGCGAGAAGGAGAGCTGCGCGCGCACTTGCGGCTGACGATCGGCGGGGAAGACGTCGATGATGCGCGTGAGGCTCTGGATGGCGCTGTTGGTGTGGAGCGTCGCGAAGACAAGGTGCCCGGTTTCGCTGATGGTGAGCGCCGCCTCGATCGTTTCAAGATCGCGGAGCTCACCGAGCAGGACAACGTCGGGATCTTGTCGAAGGACGTGTTTGAGCGCGCTCGAATAGTTGAGGCAATCGGTGCCGATTTCGCGCTGATTGACGATGGCGAGCTTATTCGGGTGGAGGAATTCGATCGGGTCCTCGATCGTCACGATATGCGCGCGCTGCTCGCTGTTTACGCGATCGACGAGCGCGGCAAGCGTGGTGGATTTTCCCGAGCCGGTCGGGCCTGTGACGAGGACGAGACCGCGCGGCTTTCGTGCGAAGGTCTCGACAATGGGAGGGAGCCCGAGCTCATCGAGATCGCGGATCTGGAAAGGGATGGCGCGGAATGCACCCGAAATGGCACCGCGCTGACGGAAAATATTTCCGCGAAATCGGCTTAGGCCTTTGATGCCGAACGAAAAATCGATGCCGCCTTCACGCTCGAGCTTCTCGCGCTGGGCTTCGTTGAGAAGTTCGAGGCAAAGCGCCTCGGTGTGCTGCGCGGTAAGATGAGGGACGCGGAGCGGGACAAGCTTGCCGTCGATACGAAATTGCGGCGGCGAGCCGATCGTGAGGTGAAGATCGGATGCGCCTTTTTCAAACATCGCCTGGAGGAGCTGGCGCATTGAAAAATTGAGCGCTTCATTCGGGTTCTGCATCGCGCGGCATCTTACCATCGGGCAGCGGTGCGTGTGTGATTTTTCGATGCGCCGGTATCCGGGCGAGGCGACGCAGACTTGGCGTGGCTTAGGCGGCGGAGCGCGTCAATCGAGGGAGCGGAGGGGATGGAAGCGGGCGTGGGAGCGGCCGAGGCTCGAGCGGAGCGCGCGACGACAGGCGGCTTCGACGGCCAAGAACTCCCCCTCGACCCCGAGCGCGGGCAGGCTGTCGGGGCCCGCGAAAAAAAGTCCGCGAGGCGATCGCTCGATGGGGAGCGCAGCGAAGTCAAAGAGCGAGCGCGATGCACCGCTCGGATGCACCGAGTAGTGGCTGGCTCTTCTGAGCGTGCGCCCATGCCCTGATGGCGATTCACGACTCGTAAGACGACCGTCCGAGCTCGCGTAAACGCGCGGTGCGGCGGCGTGAAGCGGACTGTCAAACTCGATCGACTCATGACTCAATGGGAGCAGCTCCGCGAACGCCGCTTCGAGCTGAGCCCGCTGAATCGACTTATCGTCGCCTCGCGCGATGAGCTGGTAGCGATGCGTGCCACCGACCGGCTCACCGATCCGTTCAAGATAGAGCGTCAGCCCGCGGGCCTGTGCGCCACGCGGCCGAAAATAGAGATGTGCTCCGAAGCCGACGGGGAGGGCATGTTGAGGGATGTGGACGACGGTTGAGGCGATCGTTTCTCGGTGCGGGAGGGGAGGGGCGCCGAGGAGGCTCCTCAGCCGCTCTTCGCGGAGCCCCGAAATGATCATTGACGCGCCGATCTCTTCACGACCATCGCTGAAACGAATCCCATCGATGTGCCCACGTTTGACGAGGAGCTGACCGACATTCCGCTTTCTTTCGATGGCGCCGCCATGATCGAGAAAGGCCTCGAGAAGACGTTCCCGTAGCCACGCCTCGCCTCCATCCACGCGAACCGATCCTTCGAGGAGCCTCAGGTAGACGATGGCTTGTGCGGCGGGGGGGATTGATTTGGCGGGAAGGCCGGTGTGGAGGGAAAGAAGGGAGTGGAAGACGCGAAGAAGCGGGAGCTGGGAGCGAAGCGGAGCGATGGGATCGGTTTCCTCAAGAAGGCTCTCGCTGAGGCGTCGCCGCTCAAAACTCCGCCGCGCGCGCTTGGCAAAAAATCCATCTGTGAAGGGGCCATGTCCGGCCTCGAGGAGCGCATCGAATGCCGCGAGTAGCTCCCTCGCGCTTCGTTCAAAACGCGAGAGCTTGGAAGCGCTCCCGGGAAACTCACGCTCGAAGACAGCGAGTCGGAGCGCCCCATCTCGAGGGAGATCGAGGCTTCGCTCGTGATAGCGGATCGAGGCCGCCCATTCGGTCGTAAGCACGCGCCGACGGATGGTCGGCAGAAGCGCGAGCGCTTCGAGGAGCGAGCGGATGGGCGGAGACTCGAGCGGGAGCATGAATGCCACGGAACCCGAGCGTTCGGCGAGCGTCTCTTCGGTGAGCAGGAGGACGCGGAAGCCTCGGCGCGCGAGGAAGGCGGCGCCGAGGAGGGTCGGAGTGCGATCTCCGAGAAAAACGACGTCGTAGTGCTGGGCTCTCAAGACTCGAATCGCGGGACGATGATGCACGCATCTTCGTCGATCGTCACCCGCGAAAGTAAGCCCCCATCGAGCCGCATTTTCGCGTTGGCGATCGCGTGGATGACTTCGGGAAGAAGTTGATGCTCGGCTCGTTGGATTCGCGCGTGGAGCGACGCGCGATCATCGTCCGGGAGGACCGGAACGGCGGCTTGAGCAAGGATCCGGCCCGTATCCACTCCTTCATCGACGAGATGAACGGTGCAGCCGGTGATTTTTACGCCCGCTTCGAGCGCATCACCGACGCCGTCCGGGCCACGAAACGCGGGGAGGAGGGAAGGGTGGATATTGATCATACGCCCGCTGAAGCGGTGGATGAAGCTCTTGCCGACAATGCGCATGAAGCCCGCCAAGACGACGAGGTCGGGTGCGCCCTGCGCGACGAGATCGGCGAGCGCGGCGCTATAGGCTTCACGATCGATGCCCTTTTCAAAGGGGAGCGTCTGGGTCTCGATCCCTCGGGAGCGCGCGATGTCGAGTCCAGCCGCATCAGGCCGATCGCTTACGACGAGGGCGATCTTCGCATCGCACCGCCCTGCGTCGATCGCTTCGGCGATGGCCCCGAGGTTGGAGCCCTTTCCCGAGATGAGGACGACGAGGCGAAGCGTCATGCGTCCTCTTTGTAGACAATGCGCGCCTCGCCCTTACGCCCCTCGCCGGCGACGATCTCGCCGATGCGGTGCGGGCGTTCTCCGATCTCTTCGAGCGCTCTGCTGATGGTTTCTACCTCGCCCGCAGGGACAGCCAGAATCAGACCGACGCCCATGTTGAAAGTACGACGCATCTCGCTCTCGGGGACATTGGCGGTCTTCTGGATGAGGTCGAAGAGCGGTGAGCGCGGCAGCGCGCGGAGGTCGATCGTCGCCCCAAGGCTTTCGGGGAGGACACGCGGGAGGTTGCCGGGGATGCCGCCGCCGGTGATGTGTGCGATGGCGCGGACTTCACCCGCCGCAAGCGCCGCTTGGACTGCACGCGCGTAAATCTTGGTCGGTGCGAGGAGCGCTTCGCCAAGCGTGAGTTCGCTTCCCTCGAGTCTCGAGTTGGGATCGAGCCCGCCGACTTCGAGGAGGGCCTTGCGTGCGAGTGAATAGCCGTTCGAATGGAGTCCGCTCGATTCGAGCGCGATGAGCTGATCGCCCGGTTGTGTCGTCGTCCCGTCGAGGATCTTCTTGCGGTCGACGACACCGACCGCGAAGCCCGCGAGGTCGTACTCACCTTTTTTGTAGAAACCGGGGAGCTCGGCGGTTTCGCCACCGAGGAGCGCGCATCCGGCCTGCTTGCATCCTTCGGCGATTCCTCGAACGACGGCTTCGGCTTGCTCGACATCGAGGCTCCCGGTCCCGAAATAATCGAGGAAGAAAAGCGGGCGCGCGCCGACGGTGATCACATCATTGACGCACATCGCGACAAGGTCGATCCCGATCGTATCGTGGCGGTCGAGCAAGAAGGCGAGCTTGAGCTTCGTCCCGACGCCGTCGGTCCCCGAGACGAGGATGGGCTCCTCGAGGCCCTCGGGCAGCCCGCAAAGCCCGGCAAAGCCTCCGACGGAGCTCAGCTGCTCCGGGATCCGCGTGGCTGCGGCAAGAGGTTTGATCCTTTCGACCAGCGCTTCACCTGCGTCGATATCGACACCGGCATCTTTATAAGTGAGGCCCTTCATGCGCCCGGAGGCTAGCAGCCCCTCGGCCAGCTCGCCACGTCCGGCGTCGGGTCTTCGAAGCGCTTCGCGTCCCGGCCCTCCGGTGCTACATCAGACAGCGTGAATCACGGAACGAACCTCCACGAGCTCATCGAGGTGATGAGGACGCTTCTTGGGCCGCGTGGCTGCCCATGGGATAAAGAGCAGACCTTCGAGAGTCTTCGCCCCTTTGTCATCGAAGAAGCCTTCGAGGTCGTCGACGCGATCGACGGCGGTGATCCGAACGCGCTTCGCGAAGAGCTCGGCGATCTCCTCTATCAAATCGTATTTCAAGCCGAGATTGCCCGCGCAAAAGGGCTCTTCGGCATGGATGAAATCATCGACACCATCAAGGAGAAGATGATCCGCCGGCATCCTTGGGTGTTTGGTGATGAGGAGATTGGAAGCGAGAGTGCAGAAGCCCGATGGGAGGAGGTGAAGGCGCGTGAAAGGCGCGAAGCGGGTACGCTGAGCGGCGTTCCTCTCGCACTTCCAGCGCTTCTCCGTGCAACGCGCGTGAGCGAAAAAGCGGCGGCCGTCGGTTTCGATTGGAGCGATGCCGAGGGGGCGCGCCGAAAGATCGATGAAGAGCTTCGTGAGGTCGATGAGTCCGAAACCAAGGAGCAGCTCGAGAGCGAGATCGGGGATCTCCTTTTTGCCGTCACGAGTTTTGCGCGGCATCGAGGCATCGATCCGGAAGCCGCGCTTCGAGGGACCATCGATCGATTCACCCGTCGGTTCGCTGTGATGGAGCGCGACGTCGAGGCCGAAGGCCGCTCTCTCAAGGCGCTCGACGATGCGGAGCTCGACGCCGCTTGGGAGGCTGCGAAGTCGAAGCTCCGCGCCACAAAGAACGAGTGAGCTCTACCGCACCGCGACTTGCCGTCTAACGGAGGGCGTAAGGGAAAGCGATCACGTCCGTGATGGATTCTGCGCCCAAAAGGAGCATCACAACGCGATCGAAACCGAGGGCGTTTCCCGACGAGGGCGGCATTCCTTCCTCAAGCGCACGCAAAAACGGCTCGTCGAGGGGCGGGAGCGCCAAGCCTTCTCGCTTCCGAAGCGCGCGATCGCGCTCGTGCCGTGCGCGTTGTTCGTCCGGATCCGTGAGCTCGCCAAATCCGTTGCAGATCTCGATCCCATCGATATAGCCTTCGAAGCGGAGGGCGAAGCGAGGGTCGGCTGGATCGGGCGCGGCAAGGCTTGCCATCTCGATGGGATAATGCGTGAGGAAGACCGGTCGCTCGCGTCCCAGGCTAGGCTCGATCTCCTCAACCAGCACTTGATGAAAGCGCGACTCGTCCTCGAGCGCTTCGAAGACGCTGATGCCTGCGTATCGCTCAAAAGCCTCATCGACCCGGAGCCGCTCCCAAGGGGCGGAAAGATCGACGCTCCCAGCGCGTGCATCGCCGAGGAGCTCGCGCGCGAGCCACTCAACGAGCGTTTCGGTATCGCGCATCACCTCCTCCGCATCGGCATAAGCACGGTACCATTCGAGCATCGTGAACTCGGGCTCATGGAGTCGCCCGAGCTCTTCTTTGCGGAAGACCTTCCCGAGGGAATAGATCTTCTTCGCGCCGCCAACGAGGAGGCGCTTGAGTTGATGTTCTGGGCTCGTGATGAGGAATCGCCCATCGTCGACGCCAATCGGATCGAGATGCACGTCGAGCCCAGGGCAAGGGACAATGAGCGGCGCCTCGATCTCAAAGAACCCTTTCGCGTCGAAGAAGGAGCGGGCGGAGCGGAGGAGCGTTGCCCGAGCGCGCAGCCTCTCGAGCACGCCGCGACCGAGAAAGCGGCCGCTTTCGCTGCCCTCAGAAAGAGGATCGACCCGGCTCTTCCAAAGGACGGTGTGACG
>JAAZAH010000141.1 GCA_012514415.1 Sandaracinaceae bacterium | reverse complement strand
TGGGAGCAGAAAATCGAAAAAAATCAGTCCGCCATCAATCCGTCAAGGTGCCCTTCGTCGAGGGAACGCGATCGGCGACGCGGGGATCGATCTCGGTCGCGTTTCGGAGTGCGCGGGCGAGCGCCTTGAACGAGATTTCGATGATGTGGTGGAGGTTATCCCCCTCGATCAATCGCAGGTGCAGGTTGCATTCGGCGCCGCGCGCGAAGCCTTCAAAGAAGACCTCGGCGAGCTCGACATCGAAGTCGCCGACCTTCGCCTTTGGCATCGGCACTCGGTAGACGAAATAGGTCCTTCCGCTGAGATCGAGGTGACAGCTTACGAGCGCCTCATCCATCGGGAGGGTCGCTTCACCGTAGCGGCGGATGCCGCGCTTATCACCAAGTGCTTTGGCGAAAGCGCGCCCGAGCGCGATGCCAAGGTCCTCTGTGGTGTGGTGCGCGTCGATGTGTACGTCGCCCTCGGCACGGACTCGAATATCAAAGAGCCCATGGCGGGGGAGCTGCTCCACCATATGAGTCAGAAAGGGGACGGGCGTCTGGATATCGGCCTTCCCAGTTCCATCGAGATCGACCTCGACTTCGATGGAGGTCTCGCTCGTTTGACGGACGATGGTCGCTTTACGGGTCATTCTGCCGGGAGCCTAGCATGGAAGGTCGGATCGGGCTTTTTTCGGGCAAAAGCGCCGCGCTCAAGGTTCCGCGATCAAAAACTCAGCGATGCGATCCTGAAACGTCGCGTTGCGCCCAAGGAGGAGGTGATCGCCGCCTGCGATATCAAAAAAGTGGACGCTCTCGCCGCTCGAGCAGCTCGTCCAAGACGACGCGGTCGTCTCGGCGCCCCCGACGTTGCTCATCAGATCAAGAAGCTCAACCTGATCGGGCGCCTCGGGGCAGCCGTTGCTTTCGCGCCAGCGCGCGACGGTATCGCGGGCGCCGGCGCTCACAATCCCGTGGCCTTCGCCCGGAACTCCTCCGCGGTTGTCGTTGTACGGGACGACGAGGTCGAGCGACCCATGAATATGGAGGATCGAGACGGGCTCGCGAGCTTCGCATTGGGAAGCGTCGACCGGCATGGAGCCCGCGACGGAGGCCACACGACGAAAGAGATCGGGCCGATCGCAGGCGAGACGAAATGCCATGAAGGCGCCATTCGAATGGCCGACGATGGACACGCGCTCGGCATCGACGTGGATTTCGCGTGCGGCTTCCTCGACAAGGGCGCTTAGATAGCCGACATCATCGACGCCGAGCCCGTCGAAGTTGCAGCACTCCTCCCAGGCATTCCAGAACTGTTTCTCCTTGAGATCAGGCGTGCCTTCCGGAATCAGGAGCGCAAAACCCATCGACTCCACGCGCTCTCGGAGACCGAGGACCAGATCCTGTGCGTCTCCATTGACCTGGTAGCCGTGGAGCATCAAGACCAGGGGATAGGCGCGACTCGGCGTATAGGAGAGCGGCACGAAGAGTCGCGCGGGGCGGGCTTCGGGCCCGATGATCTCACGCGGGATGCGCGGAAATTCAACCGCAGGAGGCTCATCGTCGCCACAGGCGATTAATCCACACGCGGTAAAGAGGAGGGCGAAGAGGGCACCCCGTTTGAGTCTCTCCCCGGGGCTGAGATCTCGCTTGTGCATTCGAACCGTCGCTTTCTTTCGGGCGACTTTCTCATGCAAGCGGTGCGAAGGCGAGCCTCAACCGCCCAATTCAGCGCGGACTTTTTCGACGAGGCCTTCGACCTCTTTTTGGATGGCCTCCATGCGGGCCTCCGATTGCGCTTCAAACCGAAGGACGAGCACCGGCTGGGTATTTGACGCCCGGACCAGCCCCCAGCCATCGCCGAAATTCACTCGTGCGCCGTCCACATCAACCACGTCATGCGTGCCGCGATAATGCGCAAGGACGCGCTCGACGACATCGAATTTGAGCTCATCGGCGCAGCCGACTCGGATCTCGGGGGTCGAATGCGTCGCGGGGACGTCCGCGAGCAGGGAGCTCAGAGGAGCGTCCGTATTCGAAACGATCTCGGCGAGCCGGAGCATCGCGTAAATCGCGTCGTCGAAACCGTAATAACGATCGGCAAAGAAGATATGTCCGCTCATCTCGCCGGCGAGGAGCGCATTTTCTTCCTTCATCTTTGCCTTGATGAGCGAGTGGCCCGTTTTCCAGAGGATCGGGCGTCCACCGCGCGCCCGGATGTCGTCGTAGAGCGTCTGGGAGCATTTGACCTCGCCGAGGATGGCCGCTCCGGGACGCTCTGCGAGGACGGCGCGCGAGAGCAGGATCATCAGTTGATCGCCCCACATGATTTCACCGCGCTCGTCGATGACGCCGATTCGGTCGGCATCGCCGTCGAATGCGATGCCGAACTCAAGCCCTTTGGAGAGCACGGTCTCGCGGAGCAGTTCGAGGTTTTTGAGTTCGGCCGGATCGGGATGATGGACCGGGAAGTTGCCGTCCATTTCGCAGAGAAGTGCGATCGGATCGAGGCCAAGTGCGTGCGATGCGGCAACCGCGGCGGGGCCTCCTGCGCCATTTCCGGCGTCGATGGCAAAGCGAAGATCGGTCCGCTGAAGCTTGAGGTTGCCCCGCATGAACCCGGTATAGGCAGGGAGGATATCTTCCTCGACGATGCTCCCGCCGCCGGGCAGATCGAAGTCCTTGTTCTCGATCATGCGCCGAAGGGAGCGGACCTCGTCGCCAAAGAGGCTCTCCTTTCCGCGCATCATCTTGAAGCCGTTTTCATCGCCGGGGTTATGCGATCCGGTGATCTGAACCCCGCCTTCGAGGTCGAGATGAAAGACGGTGAAATAGAGGAGCGGGCTCGGTACGCGACCCACGTTGACGAGGTGGATGCCGGCTTCAATCAACCCCTGGCTAAGCGCCCGATGGAGGCGATCGGAGCTCAACCGACAATCCCGTCCGATGGCGATGCGCTCATTGCCGAGCCGGCGTTGGAACGTCCCGAGGGCGCGGCCGAGATCGAGAGCGAATTCATCGGTGAGGTCGCGCTCGGCGTGGCCTCGGATGTCGTATTCACGAAAGATATGGGGGTTCATCAGAGCCTCATTCCTCGAGTGGGTTTAGAAGCGGGAATCGCCGCGCGCTTTGAGCTCCTCGACGATGGCGCGCACGTCTTGTGAGCGGTTGCGCGGAAGGATTAACAAGGCATCGTCCGTATCCACGATCACCATGTCCTTCATCCCTACGATCGCGAGGACCTTATCCTTCTTCCCGATGGCATAACAGCCGCTCGAGTCGATCGCGATCGCGCCTTCTGGGAGGACATTGTCGTTCTCATCCTTGTCGGCGAGCTCCCAGGCAGCCTGCCATGAGCCGAGATCCGACCAACCGCAAGAGACGGGAATCACGGCGACGTTCGATGCCCGTTCCATCACGCCATGATCGATCGAGATCTCGGGCAGCGTCGCGAAACGCTCGCGGAGGACTTTGAGCTCATCCGGCGTCCCGCGCGCCTTGCCGATGTCGCGGAGACCTTCACCGAGCTCTGGTAGAAACTCATCGATCGCATCGAGAATCGTCCGTGCTTGGAAGAAGAACATCCCCGCGTTCCAGAGATAGTGTGAGCTACGGTAAAACTCGACGGCGCGATCGAGATCGGGTTTTTCGATGAATCGAAGCGCTCGATGGACGCCGGGCGCGAGCTCCTCACCCATCTCGAGATAGCCAAACCCTGTCTCGGGTCGCGTCGGGCGGATGCCCATGGTGACGAGCGAGCCACCTTTGGCCGCGAGCTCGGCCAGCTCAATCGCGCGGTGGAGGGCGGGAAGGTCTTGAACGATATGGTCCGAGGGCATCACGGCCAAGACTGCGTCCGGATCGCGCTCATGGAGGATCGAAGCCGCCCACCCGATACAAGGCGCCGTATTGCGTCCCACCGGCTCGGCGAGGATCTGCTCCCGAGGTAGATCGGGGAGGAGCTCGGCGATGCGGTCCGATAAGAGCTCGCTCGTCGCAACGTAGATGCGCTCGCGTGCAATGATCGGAAGAAGGCGTTCGGCGGTGTCGACGAGGAGCGCGCGCTCGCTGGGGCCAAGAGGAAGCAGCTGTTTGGGGTTCTTCTTCCGGCTCGCGGGCCAAAATCGCGTCCCCGAGCCTCCAGCCATGATGATCGCGTAGAGCTTCATAGATTATTTACCCCCGGAGAGACCGAGGCCAAGGGAGAGGACCGTAATACCAAACGGTACGAGGTAAAGCGAAAACAGCCAGAAACGGCCGCGCTGAACGAGTCCCCTGAGCCAGACAAGGGCAATGAGGCCCGAGACAAATGCCGTCAAGCCGCCGATGAAGGCGCCGAGAAGAAAGCCCTCGTCGTACGCATCGCCGAAGACGGCTTCATGCCCGACGGCGAGGAGAATGATCGGGATCGAGAGGAGGAACGAGAAGCGGAAAGCGGACTCGGGGCGCATCCCGAGGAGCATCGCTACGGCGATGGTTGTGCCGCTGCGGCTGATACCCGGGAGGATGGCGACTCCTTGAGCGAGGCCGATAAGCGCGGCAATCGGGAGGCTCGGGGTGTTGATGGAGCCGCCGGAGCGCCGCGTCGTGAGGAGAAGCCCGGCGGTGAACAGAAAGGCGAGCCCGAGGCCGATGAAATTCGAGGTGAGCGCTTCGGCTTCCGAGCGAAAGACAAGGGCGATGATGGCGGTGATCGCGGTCGCAAGGGCGATGCCGAGGAGCTCCCGGCCCTGTTCGGTTTGAGGGAGGGAGCGCGGGGAGCGAAGGCCCTCGGCGAGTCGCTCGAAGAGCGCGCCGACCTCGGCTCTTAAAACGATCGCGGTCGCGAAGAGGGTTCCAAGGTGAAGAAAAACGATGAGCGCGAGGCTCTCCTCCGTGTCGCCAAGAAAGCGCGAAAAGGCCGCGAGGTGCCCGCTACTCGAGACCGGAAGGAATTCGGTGAGCCCCTGAATGATCCCGAGGAGCGCGTCGCGGCCGAGTTCGTTCATTCGGAGGGTCTACTGAATGCTCGCCGAGACATGGATCGGCATGGTCCACGAAAGTGTACGTCTCACGCGAATGGATTCTCCCAGACTCGCTCCGACCACTCTCGCGACGCACGGCCCAAAACCTTCGCCCGGAAGCTCCGTCACCTCGGCTCTCCCCTCGTAGATGTCGTAGCTTCCCATATCGCGAAGGCGGGACCGGAAGTTCACCTCGATATTCGCCTCGGCCGCCTTGGCTTGGGTGAGCTCCCACGCTTGGATAAAGCAGTCGACCGCGGCAGCGCGGAGCGGGCCGCTCTCAAGTCGCTCACGAACCTCGGCATAGCCCTGATGGTTGGCTTCGTTGATGGAGATGGAGACCGCGATGCTGTCGGCGGTGGGCCGAAGCGGCCGCGCGGTGAAATAGGCGTCCGCGGGCGCATCGCGATCGAGGCGCTCGAGGGAGAGGCCATCGTGGCGGAGGCGCGAGAGGGCTTCGAGCGCGGCGGTTCGCGCTTTGCTAAACGGGAGGCTTGAGAGCGCGCACTCGTGGACGAGGCGCGCGGCTTGATCGCGCGGGATTTCGGCGTCACCGGCGGCGATGGCCGTCTCGGCGGCCTCGCAGCGGACATCCGGCGGGGCGACCAGGCCCTTTCGCTCAAAGGCGATGAATGCGTCGTTGTACGCGTCGATGGCGCCGCGCATATCTCCCGCCAGATAGAGCTCACGCCCGGCGGCGGCGAGAAGCTCACCGGCGATGCTGGTTTCGAGCGATTGACATCGACTCTCGACGCACGCGCGTCCGGAACCGCAATCTTTGCTGCTCGAGCAGGTCTCGCCGGCGGGGCGCCCCTCCGCGAGGTCCTCGGGCTCGCTCGACGAGAAGAGGGCGCAAGGCGAAAGCAGGCTTAATGCGGACATGAGGAGAAGAGGGCGAAACATACGATATTTTTACCATTGAAGGCCGGAGGGATGAAGAACAATCCCCTCGCGTCATGGGCCGTTCCGTTCGTCGAGAAAGCTGCTTCACGAGCCCGAGAACTTTCCATCCGCGGTGTCTTCTCATCCTTGTGTTCGGCCGTTCAGCGGCTCAGAGGCCGTCCGCCAAGCGCGATGGCCAGATCGAAGAGGAGGTAGAGCTCATAGACAGCCTCGCCGAGGCCGTCGGTATTTCGGAGCGCTCGGGTTTTGGGCTGATGCCGAAATTCAATGCGGAGGTCGAGCCCGTGCAGCCGCTTCTTTGGCAACAGGAGGGGCGCCCCGAGACCGAACTGCCAATAAAAGCGTGCATCGGGGTAGAGCCTTGAGCCGAGCGTGAAGCCGGGGCTGCGGATGAAAAGATCGAGGCGCGCCCTTCCGGTACTGAGGTTTTGGAGGAAATGCGCGGGACCCAGGGGGCGGATCTCAAGGCCTCCGTGAAGACGGAGCCCCTCATGATGGAGCGAGAGGTCGAACCTCGGGCCAAAGGCGTCGAGAAAGCGCGCCGCGACCGCGAAATTTCCAGAAGCTCCGAGCTCGCGATGGCTTCCATCGGCAAAGCCCGCGCCGAGGAGTGCGGCGAGCTGGACCTCGCTATCCCATTTTCGATAGAGCCCATCTGAAAGGCTCTCGGCGCGCGTAGGTCGGGGAGATAACGCCGCGATGAGGGCGAGGAAGACGGAAAGCGAGGCCGCAGAAGGGCGCCTCATTTTAGTCCTCGTAATAGTCGCCCTCTTCATCCTCGGGCTCGTCCGGATCGCGCTTATTCCGCGCCATCTTCATCATGCGCACGGGGATGAGGGCAGGAAAGGCGAGGTCGAGTTCGATTCCGCCAGTGACCTCGAAGCCGCGGCCGATGAGATCGGTTCGCGTCGAGGCGAAGAGGTTGATGGCGTAGCCGTATCGCGAGTGAAAATTGTAGCTCCGGTAGCCGAAGGCCGCCGTTCCGACGAAGATCGGCGCGTGATCGCTGTGCTCGCCGAACGCTCGGAAGCGGGCGGCATAGCCGAAGAGAGCCGAAAGCTGGAGCGGCCAGCCCGGATGCGTTGGAATGAGGAGCTGCCCGCCGAAGGCGCCTTCGATGGTCGAAAAATTGGCGGAGCGGACCTCGATCGCCGGGCCGTAGCGGACTGCCCGATCGCCGGGAAGACCCCAAAGAAAATCGGCGCGAAAATGCAGCTCCCCAACGAATTTTCGCTCTCCTTCGACGCGGCGCGCGCCGAAGCCGCCGCCGATACGGCCCGACCATTGGAGCGTGCGTTTCTTTGGCGGATCGAGCTCGAGCTTAAAGAGATCGCGACTTTCGTCGCCTCCGGCCTCAGCGTGGAGATCGGCGGCTTGGCTACGTTCCGCCGGATCCGCCGCGTCGTGGCCGTCCGCATCACTCGCATCTTGAAGAGCCTCGGCATCGAGGGTGATTGGGTCTTGCTCCTCCGGCGCTCGAGTGTCGGCGAGAACGGGATTCGCCCAGACGAAGAGCGCAGCGAGAAGCGCAAGCTTAGAAGAGAACTTCACGGTCAGAGGCCTCGGCGCCAAGCCGATTGGAGGCGAAAGAGGGCGAAGGGAGTGCGCTCAATTGTCACGAAGGAGAGAAGGAAGCTTTTCTCCGAGGTGCTGGATGAGCGCTTTGAAGTCGTAGGTATCTGGGCGGTTCCCGCCCGGGAGGCAAGCGATATCGAATGCAGCCGAATATGCGGCGGCGCGCTTCTGTTCGTTGAGATCGAGGAGATCACCGAGGCGCTGGAGCGATTCGGCTTCTTCGGCGTTCGTATGGCCATCGACGCGCGAGAGCCAGCATGCGAGAGCGTACGTGAGTCCGCGCTCCCAAGGGGTCATCGAACCCAAATCGAGATCGTCGAGTGAGACGGCCTCTACCGTTGCGCGCTGAACCGCCTCGAGAGCGTCCCCTGCAAGCCCACCTTCGCGTGCGGCTCGAAGGAGTCCCTCCGACTCGCGTTGGCTCATTCTTTCGTCTGCCCAAGCGATCGAGGCGAGGGCGATGAATGCGTCTTTGGAAAGTTCGAAGCTCACGGGGCGGAGCTTATAGCGAAAAAAAGGAGTTTCCTAGACTCATCTTCACTTCTAGGGATGATTTCCTAGATCCGGGTCCGGCCTTTATCGGGCTCGAGCGAGCGCCCGCCCCCTCCGTGCGCCCCCGGGGGATGGATGATATCTCCCTCAAAATGACGAAATTTGACGAGCAAGATGAGGCGCAGCCTCGCCGCGAGCCTTCGAAGCGGAGCGAGATCCCGAGTTTCATCGCGATGGATATGATGCGCGCGGCCGCCGCCGCTGAGGCCGAGGGGAGGCGGGTGATCCACATGGAGATTGGTCAACCCAGCACCGCTGCGCCCATGGCTGCGCTCGAGATGGCTCGCGCCGCGCTCAATGAAGAGAAGCTCGGTTATACAAACGCGCTCGGCGTCGACGCGCTTCGCGAAAAGATCGCGGCGAGCTATGCCGCTCGCTATGGCCTCGCGGTCGATCCGGAAAGGATCGCGATCTCTACGGGCTCTTCCGCCGCCTTCATGCTCGCCTTCCTCGCCGTCTTTGACGCGGGCGACGCCGTTGCGCTCCCTTCGCCTGGCTACCCCTGCTATCGCCACATCCTCTCGGCGCTCGGTTGCCGCTCGCCACTGATCGAGACCGGCCCCGAGTCGCGTTTCATGCCGACGGTGAAACAGCTCGCGGCACTTGATGAAGAGTACGGCCTTTCGGGCATGATGCTCGCCAGTCCCGCGAACCCCACGGGGACGATGATCCAGAGGGAGCGGCTCAAAGAGCTCGCCGATTATTGCGATCGCCGCGGGCTCTGGCTCATCTCGGACGAGATCTACCATGGCCTCACCTACGAAGAGGACGCGGCGACCGCGCTCGAATTTTCAGATGAGTCCATCGTCATCAATAGCTTCTCGAAATATCACTCGATGACGGGCTGGAGGATCGGCTGGCTCATCGTCCCCGAGCGCCTCGTCCGCGTCGTCGAAAGGCTACAACAAAACCTCTTTATTTCGGCGCCTACGATCTCCCAGCTTGCGGCGATGGGCGCGATCGACGCAGACGCAGAGCTCGAGAAATACCGGAGCGTCTACGAAGAAAACCGCGCCTATCTCCTCGAGGCGCTCCCGAGCGTCGGGCTCGGCGAGATGGCTCCTCCCGATGGCGCGTTTTACTTCTACGTCGACGTTTCGAAATACACCGACGATGCGCGACAATTCGCCCAAGCGATGCTTGAGGAGATCGGCATCGCAACCACGCCGGGGGTTGATTTCGATGAGGAGCGCGGCAAGCGCTATCTTCGCTTTTCGTATGCGGGCCGTCCGGAGGAGATGCGCGACGCCATCGAACGGCTTCGCCATTGGCCTCGGCTCCATCGGTCCTGAGCCGGGGCCTGACCGGCCGTGGCGCCCGCCACCTTGCGGGCGCTATCGAGCCGAACGCGGGCGCGGAGGAGGGCAGCAATCGCGCGCACACTCATCGGGAAGCGCTGGGAGGCGTCCCTCGGCGAGGCGTCCTTCGCGAAGCGCGAGGCGTTCTTCGATCATCTCGGCGAGGCCGCGGATAAAGCGCGGATGTGTTCCGACCGTCGCGGCGCGATGGAACGAGAGCCCAGCTTCTTCTGCGGCGGCCTTGGCCTCCCGATCGAGATCGTAGAGGACCTCCATATGGTCGGAGAGAAAGCCGAGAGGGACGACGAGGACGCTTTCACCCCGAGGGATGGTTCCCAAATGATCTGCGATATCGGGTTCGAGCCAAGGGATGTGCGGAGGACCCGAACGGCTCTGATAGACGAGCTCCCACTCGGATTTTCCGACGCGCTCGGCAATGAGGCGCGCCGCCTCATTGAGCTGCGCCGTGTAGCTTGAGCTCTCGGCCATCGAAAGCTGGATCGAATGCGCCGTGAAGATCAGCCGATAGGCGCCACTGGGAGCGCGCTCTTCGATCCTCGAGGCGACCGCGTCGAGGAAGCAAGGATGGTTGAAGAAAGCGCGAAGCTTGGCGAATCGAACGCCCGTCCTTTCGGAAGCAGCTTCGAGGATCTCGAGGTAGGAGCGGCATCCCGAATACGACGAAAAGGCCGAGGTCACGAGGACGAGGACGTCTTGGATGCCCTCCTGGCGAAACTCCTGAGCGATTTCTTCTGGAGTAGGAGAGGCGAATTTGTGTGCGAGCCTGACGGGGAGCTGAATCTTTCGAGCGCGCAGCTCCATCTCGAGCGCGGCCCGTAGGGCCTCGTTCTGCTCGTTTATGGGGCTTTTTCCGCCGAAAAGATGGTACTGGGTCGCGACTTTTTCGAGCCGCTCGTCGGGGATATTTCTCCCGCGAGTGACCTTTCGGAGAAAGGGCATGACCTCCTCCGGGCCGTCGGGGCCGCCAAATCCGAAGACGAGGATGGCGTCGAAGGGAAGCGTCAAGATCCGATCCTCACGATGAGCTTTCCGATATTCTCGTTCCGCTCCATGGCAAGCTGAGCCTCTTTGATTTCGTCCATCTCGAAGACGCGATCGACGGAGGCCTTGAGGACGCCGCGCTCGAAGAGCGGAAGGCATTCACGGATGAATCGCTGCGCGAGAGAAGCCTTCTCTTCGAGTGGACGGCTCCTCAGGACCGAACCTCGAACCGCTGCGCGTTTTGCAAGGACGAGACCGAGGTTGAG
>JAAZAH010000140.1 GCA_012514415.1 Sandaracinaceae bacterium | reverse complement strand
GGTCTCGAGCGTATCGCCCACCATCAAGATGTCGTCCTTGGTGATCTCGGGCTCGATGGCCTGAACCAGCGCCCATCCATAGGAGAACATCGACGTATCGGGTTTGCCGAAGTAGATGAAACGCCTCCCGAGCACGCCTTCGAGCATCCGCGCGAGGCTCCCAATCGCGAGCGAGATATTTTCTGAATCGCTCGGATAGGCCAAATCCGCGTTGGCGACGACGACGGGGATGGGTCCCCGACGCGCAAGATTGAGCGCGGCGTTCAGATCGGCGTTCCAATCGAACCCCTCGTCGTCGAGGAGGGCGAGGGCGTTGATCTCCTCTTCGCCGCATTCGCTTACGGGGATCGCTCGAATCCCTGCCGCCCGAATATAATGCGCTGAAGCGTCCTTCCCCAAAAAGGCTACCGTCCCGCTGACTTTCCGGGCGAGATAGCGGGTGGTGAGCAAGCCTGAGCTGATGATCTGATCCGGCGTGATCAACGGACCAAAGCTTGGATGCTCGAAGACACGCGCAAGTTCTTGAGGCGAGCGCGAAGAGTCGTTCGTGAGCACATAGACGCGTTTGCTTCGATCTTTGAGCTCGAGCAGGACCTCGGCCACTCCGTCGAGGATCCCTTGCGCATCGCGCAAGACACCGAAGCTATCAAAAAAGATGGCGCGATAGCCTTCGACAAGTTCAGAAAATTTCTCGATACGGAGTGGTCGATGCGTCTTTTTCACGAGCGCGACTTATCGGGGTCTTCGTGGGGTTAGTATGGCACCAAGAGCGACGGCGTCGCGTAGTGCATTGCGATCGCTGAGCAGTTCCTTGAATGGACGCTCGCCCGCGGCGGTTTCGTGGCGCGCCTGCCTTCGCTGCGCGGAGGAGCGCTCTCCTCGATGCATCCGCCGGAGGAGCTCGGCGAGGACTTGACTCCGATCCCGCGACGGGCCCGCGAGGCGGGCAGCTGCCGCGACCGCTTCTCCGAGTGAGGTCGAGGGGATCGCGCCGTGAGCGAGCGCTTCCACTGCGGCATCGATCCGTCGCTGGCGAGCGACACCGAAACCGAGGCCCGGAACGTGGCCGAGCGCGAGCCCATCGAGCGAGGGATGCCGAAAGGCGCAAATCTGCGGCGCGATCTCTTCAGTGATGGATTCGACGATGTGACGGGGGATTTGGCCGACGACGCCGCGACGATCGGCGCGACGATAGACTTCGACCGAGCCAGTGAAGGCTTGAAAACGGGCTCGAAGCGCCCCCGCCTCTTTGGCGCCATCCTCCCGCTCGATCGCGCGGAGAGCGATCAAAAACCGCAGTGCCAGCGGGAGGCCATGCACCCTCCACCCATGGACGGAATAGGTGAACGCGGCGGCCGGATCGCGCCGCCTTTCAATCTCAAAAAGGAGAGCTTCACCATAGGCCGCGCCATAAAGCCCGATCGCGTAGAGATCACCGAAGATTGCGCCGAGCGCAGGACCATGAGCCGCACGCAAATACTCAGCGCTCACAAGCCGGATATCATCGAGGGCTGGAAGTTCGCGAGGTAGATGGAGTCCTCGCGCAAAATCCTCCTCGAGTCCCCTCACCGCGTGATGGATCTGTTCGCCCAACGCAGCGACTGAGAGCGGGAGCAGGAGGGGCTGATGCGAAGCGCCAGGAGGCGCTGGGATCAGATGAACGGGGAGGGCGCTCGGCGGGATGCCCCCTTGGCTCGGGATCGCAAGGAGGCTCCTCCGTCGATAATCGACGCCTTGGGCTCTTACGAAGGTTTCAAATGGAGCCAGCGCTTCACGCGCGACCGCCTCCACGAGCTTGAGGTCTTCCGCCCTTCCTCGAACGCGCGAGCTGATGATGAACTCGACGCTGCTGAGCTGCTCCTCGAGCCAACGCTTCAGGGGATGCGCGAGGTGGAGTGCGCTCGGGCGCCCCTCGGCTTCCCAGCGGCGCATCTGCTCCAGGCGAACCTCTTCGCGTAGTAGGCGATTCACGGAGAGAAGCTCGGGCCTCTTTTCGGTCGCCTTCTCATAAGCGCGGAGCTTCCTCTCGAACGATTCGAATGGGATCACCGCCTCGGTTTGGGGCTGAACCGTCTCGAGCTCAAGCTCGGGCGGCGGGATGACATCGCCCTCTGGGGGCGTCCAATCCGGCGCGTCGCCCCCGAGTTCGGCTTCCCTCTTCTTTTTTTTCGCCTCGCCGATCGCCGAGAAAATCGAGATGGCGATCCAGAAAAAGAGCCAGAGGTGCTCTTTCAAAAAGTCGAGCAGCTCATTCATGGCTTGGTTTGCTGGGCCGTTTCGGCCTCAAACGGACGAAGCGCGGACGAGCAAGAGGCCCCTCCTCCCCGCGGCGCTTGAGAAGCTCGGCGAGGACAAGCTTTTGCGCAAGCTCTTTGCCTTTGGGGAGGGGAGACGAACTCATCGATCATTCCTCCTTCTTCTCGCCGCCGGTCGCTCTTCCGATCGCATCACGCATTTCGGTATCGGCCGCGAGGTTGCGGATCTGATAATAATCCATCACGCCGATGTTGCCCTGCTCGAGAGCTGCCGCCATGGCGCGCGGGATCATCGCCTCGGCCTCGACCAGCTTCGCGCGCATCTCTTGGACCTTGGCCCGCATCTCCTGCTCCGCCGCGACGGCGAGCGCACGACGGCTCTCCGCCTGTGCCTGCGCGATCTGCTTGTCGGCTTCGGCCTTTTCCGTATTGAGCTGCGCACCGATATTCGCAGTCACGTCGATATCGGCGATGTCGATGGAGAGGATCTCGAACGCGGTCCCGGCATCAAGTCCGCGCGCGAGCACGTTCTTCGAGATGCGATCGGGGTTCTCGAGGACGACGGCGTAGTTCTCGGCAGAGCCGATCGTCGAGACAATACCCTCGCCGACTCGCGCGATGACGGTCTCTTCGGTCGCACCACCGACCAGGCGGTTGAGGTTCGAGCGCACCGTGATCCGCGTGAGGACCGAGAGCTGAATCCCATCCTTCGCCACGGCGGTGATCTTCGGCGTGTTAATGACGCGCGGGTTGACGCTCGTCTGGACGGCCTCGAACACATCGCGTCCTGCGAGATCGATGGCTGTCGCTTGAGCAAAGGTGAGATCGATCCCTGCCTTATCCGCAGAGATCAGCGCGTTAACCACTCTCTCTACATGTCCACCAGCGAGATAGTGGGCCTCGAGTTGATCCGTCGTGACACGGATGCCGGCCTTCACCGCCGTGATGCGGGGACGAACGATCTCACTCGGGGTGACTCCTCGAAGCCGCATCCCGATGAGCGAGACGAGCCCGATATACGCGCCGCTTGACCACGCAGCGATCCAAAGCGGGAAAGGGATCAGCCAAATGAAGACGACGAGAAAGACAACGATTAAAAATGCAAATGCTGCGACTCCGAGTTCCACGATATGGCTCCTTCAGGAAGTGACCTCATTGACGACGATGCGCGTCCCTTTGACCTCGATCACGCGGACCTCCGCGCCAGCTTCGATATATTCCCCAAGCGTGACGACGTCGATCTCTTCGTCGCGAATTCTGACGATCCCCGCTGGTCGCAGCGGTGTCAACGCCCTCCCTCGCTTATCGAGCAGATCGGTTCGCCCCATTTTGTGCGGGCTTTCGTCGGGGACGCTCTCTTGATGTACGAGAGCCTTCCCGACTCGCGTCTTCATCACGATGACGAAGGCGAGCGCGACCATCCCGATCGAGACGAAGCTGACGATCATGCCTCCGGCGATGCCGTACTCCAAGAACGCCATCGTCGTGCCGGCGAGAAGGAAAAGGATCCCCAGCCCGCCAGCGACGCCAACGCCCGTGAGGACGAAGACCTCAAGCGCGAGGAAGAGAAGTGCAGCGGCTAATAACGCAACGATCCAAAACGCAGCGCTCATGATTCCTTGATCTCACGGACGATAAGCTCGTAGCTCTCAACCCGGAGTATACGAACTTTTGCGCCCGCTTCGATCAGACTGCGTTCGCTCCGTGCATCGCGGATCTCCCCGTCGAGTTTGACCTTCCCCGCCGGGCGCAAATCCGTAATCGCGATCGCCGTGCTCCCAATCACGCTCTCTTCGAGAGGCCGATACGAGAGATAACCTTCATCCTTTGCCGTATCGGCCTGGAGGACGAAGCGCATCCCCGCGCGCGATCGCGGTAGGAAGCGGACGGCGATGAGGACCATGGCGGTGGCGAGGAGGACGCTCGTCGCGAGCCGCCCAATCGCCGAGAGGATGAGTCCCGTGCTGAAGGAGATCGAGATCGGCGTCGCCAGCATCGCCATCACGAGCGCGGCGAGGATTAGAAGGACGCCGACAATCCCGGGAAGAATGAATCCAGGAAAGATGAAGAGCTCAATGGCGAGAAGGAGAACGCCGCTCAGAAGGAGCAGCACTTCCTCGAACCCGACGAGCTCGACCGCCGCATGCCCCCCGAAAAAGAGCGCGAGGGCAACCATGCCGATCAGCGTGAGCACACCGAAGTTCTGGGTATAGAACGTCATGAAAAGGGCGAGCATGCCGAGCGAAAGGAGGAGGCTGCTCATCGTCGGCTCGGTAAGAAAGCGCGCGACGCTCTCTCCCCAGTTCTCTTCCTCGTAGACGATCTCAAAACGGTCGAGTCCGAGCGCCTCAAGGAGCTCCCGCTGCGAGTCGGCGCGCCCATCCGCGATGCCGTATTCGATGGCCTGAGCCGTATCCAACGTGAGCAATTTGCCCTTGGATGTAATGCCCTCGATGACGACATCCGCGTCGACCATCGCCTCTGCGACGTCCCCACGCCTTGAGCGAGCCTCGGCCGTCGCGCGCATCTCGGTGCGCATATACGAGGTCATCTTTTCGTCGACCTGTGGTGTCCCGCTTCCTCCCCCAGTATAAGGTGTGGCTGCACCGATCGATGCGCCGCGTGCCATGACGAGCTGATCGGCAGCGAGCGAGATGAGCGCGCCGGCGCTGATTGCCCGCGGGTTGACGTACGCAATGGTGGGCACCTCGAGTGAGAGGATCGCATCGCGCATTTGAACCGCCGCGTCGACCCGTCCTCCAAAGGTGTCTACCTCAAGGATGATCGCGTTGGCTTTGGGATGTGAGCGGAGCGCGCGCTTGATGAAAGCCGAGAGGCCGAGCTCGACGGTATCCTTCACCGGCACGATGACAACGACGCCGTCGGGATGGAGAGGTTCGATTGAGCGGAGGCCGAGTGGGCCCTCGGAGCCACTCT
>JAAZAH010000139.1 GCA_012514415.1 Sandaracinaceae bacterium | reverse complement strand
ACTGAGCGATGAGATCGCCCATCAGCGCGTGATGGAGCGAGCCGCCGCCATCGACGACGAGCACCCGGCCCTCGCCGGGCGTCGCGAGCGTCGACTTCACCACGCTATTGTCGCCGAAGCAGCGCGCGGTCTTCACCTCGCCTGAGAAACTCGCGCGTCCACCGTACGATCGGAGGCCGGGGAGGAAGACGCGCACCTTTCCTTCGTGCGCATCGTAGAGATCGCAAGTCGTCCAATTCGTCTGGTCCATGAAGAGCGAGGCTGGCCCTCGCGCGCGCGGCGTTCAAGGGATTTTTGCGTAGGCTTGGATGGCGGGCTCGCCCGGCGTCACCCGCGCCCTCGCGATCACCGAGGGGGAGGAAGTGAATTATCAACCAATTAACAAGAAAGCGTCACCGCACCTTTGCATTCAGCTTGCGTTAAGTTAACTTGTCAAGCGGTGACGGCCTTTACGGCGACGAAGGGACCGCCCCATACCGACCCAAGCATCCTTAGATTTCCTCGGATCGCATGATCGGCCGCGCTGATGCGTGAGTTCCGGGGCCGGCAACCCGATAGCCACTCCAAAGGAGCCAGTGAGCAGGCGAACAGGCAGACGCAAATGGACCGAGGAAAACCAAACAACGCGCGCCAGATCGCCGAAACCATCCTCGAGGGCTTCAACACCCACTACCGGACCTTCCGCGCGATCTCTCAGCGCGCCGAAGAACGCTTCATCAAAGGCGATTGGCATGAATCACGCGAGGACGTGATCCGCCGAATCAACTCCTATGATACGCGTGTGAAGGCGTGCGTCGAGACCATCCGCACCATCGAGGGCCATCGCGAGAACTGCCTCTGGAGCGAGATCAAACGCGATTATCTCGATCTACTGAAGGATCACCTCCAGCCTGAATGCGCCGAGACCTTCTACAACTCGGTCGCCTGTAAAATCCTAGAGCGACGGTATTACAACAACGAGCATATCTTCTACCGTCCCGGCTGGGCGACCGATTATATCGAGCTCAGTAAACCAATTTACAGATCCGACTACCCCTCGGCGCGGACACTGCGTGGAACGGTCCAATCCATCCTTTCGGATCTGCCCTTCAGCAATAAGATCCAAAACCTCAAGCGGAGCGTGCATCTCATTCTCCGCGCGGGACGCGAAGAGCTTCGCGGCGTCCGAAAGCTCGCGACGAACTTTCAAATTCACACCATCCGCTCACTTTTCTATCGGAATCGCGCGGCGTACCTCGTGGGGCGAATCATCAACGGTGAGGAGATCATTCCATTTGTTGTGCCGCTTCTGCGCGATTCGGCAGGAAATGTCTTCGTCGACACGATCCTCTTCGATTCGCAGAGCATCGGTCGCGTTTTCAGCCTTTCGCGTGCGTATTTCATGGTCGATATGGAGGCGCCCGCGCCCTACGTCGATTTTCTTCGCACCATCCTCCCCTCGAAGCCGCATGCCGAGATCGTCTCGATGCTCGGCCTCCAGAAGCTCGGGAAGACGCTCTTTTACCGCTACCTCTCGCATCACCTTGCAAACTCGACCGACGAATTCATCCTCGCGCCCGGAACGCGCGGCATGGTGATGCTCGTCTTCACGCTTCCGAGCTTTCCTTACGTCTTCAAGGTGATCCGCGACCATTTCGATCCTCCAAAAGAGGGGACCCGCGCCACGGTCGAAGCGAAATACCGGCTCGTGAAGTATCACGATCGCGTCGGGCGGATGGCCGATTCGCTCGAATATTCGGATGTGGCGCTTCCGGCCGCGCGTTTCACGCCCGAGGTCCTCGAGGAATTTGAGCGGCTCGCGCCCTCGATGATCGAGCGTGATGGCGATAAGATGATCATCCGCCATTGTTATATCGAGCGGCGGATGATCCCGCTGAACCTCTACCTGAACGAGGCTGATGAGGAGGAGCGAAAGGCGGCCATCCTCGAGCTCGGTCAGGCGCTCAAGGATTTGGCGGCGGTCGATATTTTCCCAGGGGACCTCGCCCTCAAGAATTTCGGCGTCACGCGCTTCGGCAAGGTGGTGACCTACGATTATGACGAGGTTTGCTATCTCACCGACCTGAACTTCCGCCGCATGCCGACGAGCTCTCCCTTTGGCGGCGATGATTTCTTCTTTGACGAACCCGAGGTCTCAGTCGGTCCCAACGATATCTTCCCCGAGGAGCTTCCTCGTTTCATGTTCCACCGCCAGGAAGACCGGGAGTTTTTCGAGCAGAGCTTTCCCGAGCTTCTCGACGCGGGCTATTATGTCGAGACACAGCGGAGGATCCGGAGCGGCCAGCATCGCAGCACCTTCCCTTATGCCGAGGAGCTGCGCTTCATCGAACGATACAGCGAATATTTTGGCGAGATTTCCCGCGAGCCGATCGCTCTCATCGACGAGCCGATTGGCGAAGCTGCAGGCGCCCAATCATGAAGAGGCTGCGGGCAGACGAGCAAGAAATCATGGTTAGGCGGGCATCTTTTGTTCTTCCAAGCTAAAAGGCATCACAGCGCGCCGGGACGCGACCCCGGCGCATCCAGCAACCGATAGATTCGGAGACATTCCAAACGATAAGGGCGGACGAATGACAGAGACACAAAACCGATCGATCGAGACGCGCAAAGAGATCCTAGCGGATTATGCGGATGTAGTGACGCCGAAGGCGCTTGAGGTGATTAAGGCCCTCGCGCCCCTCGACGCCCGCCGCGTCGAGCTGATGCAAAAGCGCACGCTTCGCCGCCTCGAGCGCGCCGAGAAGAAGGAGCGCATCACCTTCCTCGATCCCGAATCGACGATCGGCGGGACCTCGATCAAAGTGGCGGACGCCCGCGCGGGACGCTTTGAGGGCGCGGTGATTCCGCATGACCTCCAGCGTCAATGGATCCAGGGGACCGGACCGGCGTCGCGCCCGAACGCGCCGGTCGAAAAGAGCCTCCGTAACGTCGCTTACGCGCTCCTCTCGGGCGCCGACGGTTGGATGTTCGATGGCGAGGACGCGCTCGGGCAGGTCTCGACGATGTCGCTCGACAACCTCCGCAACCTCCGGCTCGCGATCTCGCGCGATCCGAAATTCCTCTCCGTCGCTGAGGGCGTCGCCGAGGAGATGAACGCTTGGGCGAAGGATTTCTTCGGCCGCACGATCATCGAGGACTACAAGAAGCAGCTCGATCACACGACCGTGATCTATCGGGCGCGCGGTCTTCACCTTGACGATCGCCATTTCCGCTGGTCGACCGGCGAGGGCTTCTCGGCTTCCATCGTCGACGCCGCGCTCTACGCGACAAACAACCACGAGACGCTCGCCTCGCGCGGATCCTCGCTCGTCTACTATCTCCCGAAGATCCAGACCGCCGAAGAGGCCGCGCTCTGGAACGATATCCTTAACGGGATCGAAAATGCGCTCGGGCTCGAGCATGGGACCATCAAGGCCTATGTGCTTATCGAGCAGGTCGAGGCGGCCTTCCAGCTCATGGAGATCCGCGCTGTGCTCGGCAAGCATTTCGTCGGATTCAACACGGGCCGCTGGGATTATATCAATAGCGTTTCCGACGCCGTCGCTTGGGATCCGGATTTCGCGAACCCCAACATCGACGTCGTCACCATGACCTACGGCTACATGCGCACTTATGAGGATCGCGTGCGTCGTGCCGTCAACACGCCGGATCAAAACGGCAACTTCGCGCTCTGGCAGGGCGGAATGGAGCCCAACATCCCGGTCGGCTCCGAGGCGGGCGTCGAGGCCGGAATGGCCAAGGCCAAGGCCGGCGCGCAGCGCGAGCAGCAGGCGGGCGCGAGCGGCAAGTGGGTCTCGCACTGGAAGATGGTCCACATCATCCGCCCGGTCTGGGAAGAGGTCGGCGAGGCGAATCAGCTCGGGCGCGAATTCCCGCCCCTCACCTATACGGACGAGGATGCGGCGGCGCTCTTTCAGCTCGAGGGCGGAACCCGCAGCGTCGCGGGTGCGCGCGATCTCCTGAGCGTCGCGATTCAGTACGGGAACGCCTTCGGTCAGGGCATGCAGGCGGCGGCGCTCAAGCCGGCCGACTTCTTCGGCAACGACGATGTCCTCTACCTCATGGAGGATATGGCGACCGGTGAGATTCGCCTGAGCATCCTGTGGGAGTGGCTCCATAAGGGTGCTCCCTTCACCGAAGACGACGAGGCGACGGGCGTGAAGGCGGGCGATAAGCTCACCCCGGAGCTCTTCGCGCGCCTCCTCGACGAGGAGTACGACAAGCTCCTCAAGGCGAAGGATAAGGATGTCCATGAGGACTCGAAGACGACGACGCTGCCCATCGCGCGCGAGATCTGCGAGGCCTATGTGCTCTGCGAAACCAAGCTTCCTTGGTACGTGGACCTCCTGAACCTCAACATCGATAACACCGATCTCGAAACGGCGAAGAAGCGAATCAAGGACTATATCGACGCCTTCGTGAACGAGAAGAAGCGCATCACCCACAACCTCGACTTCGAGCGTTACGGCGAGGCGCAGGCCATCTGAGCGGAGTCGCCCGCCCTCGGGCGGGCACTCGAAACCAAGCCGTCCGCAAACAGGCGGGCGCATCCCCCAGCATCAACCCATAAGATAACCGGCCGCTCCCCGGAGTGGCACGTTTTGAGACGACAATAAGGAGCCGGACTTTAATGACGAAGACCTTTGAAGAGCAGGTCGCAGAGGCGCAAGCATGGTTTGAGCGCCCTCGATTCAAGGAGATCAAGCGACTCTACTCGGCGCGTGCGGTCGCTGAGCAGAAGGGCACGATCGAGGCAGATTATCCGATCGCGCGGAAGAATGCGGAAGAGTTCTACGAGCTTCTCCGCGAGCTTTTCGCCAAGGGCGAGCAGATCACGACCTTCGGCCCCTATTCGCCCGGTCAGGCCGTGACGATGAAGCGCGTCGGCATCAAGGGCATCTACCTCGGCGGCTGGGCGACCTCCGCGAAGGGTTCGGTGCAGGAGGATCCGGGCCCGGACCTCGCGAGCTATCCGCTCAGCCAGGTGCCCGATGAGGCTGCAGTCCTCGTCCGCGCCCTCCTTACGGCCGATAAGAACCAGCACTTCCTTCGCAGCCGCATGACGGAGGAGGAGCGTGCGAAGAACCCGCCGGTCGACTATCGCCCCTTCATCATCGCGGATGCAGATACCGGTCATGGCGGAGATGCGCATGTCCGTAACCTCATCCGCCGCTTCGTCGAGGTTGGCGTCACGGGTTACCACATCGAGGATCAGAAGCCCGGCGCCAAGAAGTGCGGTCACCAGGGCGGTAAGGTCCTTGTCAGCTCCGAGGAGCAGATCAAGCGCCTCAACGCCGCTCGCCTTCAGCTCGATGTGATGGGCGTCGCGGGCATCATCGTCGCTCGTACCGACGCCGAGGCAGCGACCCTCGTGGAGACCAACAGCGATGAGCGCGATCAGCCCTTCATCCTTGGCGCGACGAACCTCGATGTGCCGAGCTATAAGAGCGCCTATCTCGCGATTCAGCGCCGCATGAACGAGCTCGGTGTCGACGATGCGCTCGGCTATCAGCTCTCGGCGCTTACGGATGCTCAATACGAGCACGCCGATCGCTGGCTCGAAAAGACCGGCTTCATCACCTATGTTGAAGAGACGGCGAAGAAGATCGTCGAAGCGAAGGGCTCGCCGGCTGTCGCCGAGAAGCTCTACGACGAGCTCGAGACCCGCTACGCTGAGCTTTGGCAGGAAGAGGCCGGCCTCAAGACCTACGGTGAGGCGGTCCTTTCGATCATCGAGTTCCGCGCCAACCAGGGTGAGCCGACGGCGATGAGCGCGGACGAGTGGCGCGAGTTCTCGAAGAACGCCCCGCTCGTCGCGATGCGTGAGAAGGCCAAGTCGCTCGGCATCCACGTCTCGTGGAGCGACGATCTTCCGCGCACGCCGGAGGGCTACTATCAGGTTCGCGGCGGCATCGATTACGCCATCGCGAAGTCGCTCGCGGCGGCGCCCTTCTGCGACATCATCTGGATGGAGACGAAGACCGCCAACTACGAGGAGGCCAAGCAGTTCGCCGACGCGATCCACGCGGTCTACCCCGAGAAGATGCTCGCTTATAACCTCTCGCCCTCCTTCAACTGGGATACGACCGGTATGACGGATGACGAGATGCGCGAGTTCCCGAAGGCCATCGGTAAGCTCGGCTTCGTCTTCAACTTCATCACCTACGGCGGTCACCAGGTCGACGGCCTCGCAGGTGAGGAGTTTGCGACGGCCCTTCGCGACGATGGCATGCTCGCCCTCGCGCGCCTCCAGCGGAAGTTCCGCCTTCTCGAGTCGCCCTATCGCACGCCGCAGACCCTCGTGGGTGGGCCGCGTCTCGATGCGTCGCTCATGGCCGTCTCCGGCCGCACCGCCGCCACGAAGGCGATGGGCGCCGGCTCGACCCAGCACCAGCACCTCGTCCAAACCGAGGCGCCGCCCGCGGTCCTCGCAGGCTGGATCAGCGAGTGGAAGAAGGCTCAGGGCGTCAGCGCGGATCTCCGCGTCGACCTCCGTCCGCATACGGCGGGCTCCGAGCTCCTCGAGCTCGGAATCTACGAGGGCGAGAAGAAGATCCTCGATGTGATCTTCACCTCGATGCAGGATCGTGGCGGCCGTCAGATCCTCTCGATTCGCGATCAGAACACCGATCCGGCCTATCGCCGCAAGCGTCTCATGGCGCTCGCTCAGCTCTTCCTCATCCACCGCTATAAGGCGACGGCGATCCACTACCTCACGCCGACCGACGACAACGCGGCGCAGGTCGAGAGCATGAAGAAGATCGGCATCTTCGAGGAGAGCAACCGCGAGACGGGGCTCATCATCATCGCGCAGGTGAGCGCGGCCAAGGTCGCCGAGCTTGTCGCCGAGGATGGCACCGCCCTCCGCGCGTTCATCGCAAAGAAGTGATCGGGCCTCGCGCATGATGCGCGTCAATTGAGAGCGGCGCCTCCGCCAAATGGGGGCGCCGGTTTCTTTTAAGTGCTCGCTCCGAAAAGCCGCTCAACCCTGGCGAGCGCGCATCCGTTCAGGCGCGCAGCGGAATCTCGGGAGCGCGCTGGAAAAACGCGTTCTTTTCGGGATCATTATAGGTGAGATAGTCGATTTCGAAGGGCGACCATTCGACCGTCTCTCCGTTGACCTTGATGCGGAGCCCTTTAGGCGTGACCGTTCGGTAGCTCTAGGCGAGCGGGAGATCGTTGTTGTCGAAGCCGCCTGCCGAGAACACCGTGGCAAGTCGGAGCCCGGGCTCGTCGTAGACGAGACGGAAGCCCTCATTCTCCTTTTCGTGTCCGCGGATGAGCGTCTCGATCCCCACGCGCTGAAAGAACGCAGCCGCCTGCAGTTTTCCGAATGGGAAACGCGCGCTCTGTTCTTGAAGCGCGGACGGGATGACATCGGCCGAGCTCGGATCGCTCCACATCATCTGGAAGCGGATCTCTTCGTCATTGAGCGTTGAAAGATCGACCCAACGCTCTTTGAGCAGCCGATCCCTCGGGATGCCTCCATGGACGAAGAGCGTCTTTCCAAAGAAGAGCATATTCGGAAGGGCCTCGAAGACGTCGCGATAATGCCGGAAGACGTCGATATCGAGATGCGGCTTGAGCGTGTTGATCGATTCGGCCGGCTTCACGCCGCCAAAGATATGGCCTTTGTACTCGACATAGTACTCGTGGTTTCCGCGGAGCAGGAAGACGTGTTCCGGCGCCGCAAGAAAGAGCTTGAGCGCGGCGCGAAAGACGCCGTTCAGGCTGAAGAGGCCGCGATCGATATAATCGCCGAGAAACACAAGGAGGGGCTTCGGGTGGTCCTTCGGATTGGCCCGATAGCGCTCGACGTTTTCAAGGAACTGGACCTGCACCGTCGCGCCTTTGAGGCAGCTATAGCAGCCGTGGAGATCGCCGAGGACGGTCATATCGTAGCGCTCTTCGGGATCGATGGGATGCACATAGACATGACCGTCGAGGAAGGGCGACTCGCCCTTAAAGGCTGCGACTGTCTGCGCGCCCTTGAGTTTCCCGGCGCCGGCTTCGCGCTGCTCGGCAAGCTTATCGAGCGTGAGATCGAGGAGCCGTCGATCCTCCTCGACCTGGGCGCGGATGGTGTCGGGATCGGCGGAATAATGGAACTCGAAATCCTGGAAAAAGGCCGGGTTCGCGCCCGCGGGGAGCACGTCTGCCTCTCGAATCGTGAGGCGATCGATTTCCTCGTCATCGTCGAGAGGGATGACCTCGAGATCCATCTCGGCTTCGAAGAGCTCGAGAAGCTCGTTGCGGAATTTGAGCTCGGCTGGGTGCACCTCACCGTCGGCGTGAATGAGGCTCTCCATCGCGTCGAGCAGCGCCTCTTGATTGTCGCGGTCGAACTCCTTGAAGAGCTCAAAACAGCGGAGCTTCAGCCGCGAATGAACGAAGGTGTCGCTATCCTCATCGCCCGCGACGGCCTCGCTGAAGAGCTCCTGGACCTGTTGGTCGATCCCCTCGAAGACCTCGATGAAATGCGTTGTGAATCTTGAAGACAGCTCGGCTTTGAGTGCCTCATCGGCGTGGGCGATGCCGGTTTCGACACGCGATTTGACGAGGTCTTCGATATACCCCCGAACGAAATCCTTCTCGCTCCTATCGAAGTCGCCGTCGATATAGCCGAAGGTTGTAAGGTAAAAGATGATCGCCCGCATTTGGCGCTCGGCGAGATCGGGATCGTCGCTGAATCGGATCATGCTCCGCAGTCTACCCGAATTCCCCATTCCAATGCGATCCTCGAGCGCACGCATTCGCTTTGCCCCCATCGCCGCTGGACAGTAAGCCATAACCATGGCTACGCCTCGAAGAAGCCTCGCCTCTCTCGGCCTCCGCGAGCGGGCGCGTGTAGTTCAGCTGAGCGGGGAGCGATTCGCCACGCGACGATTGATGGAGATGGGGCTCATCCCCGGCGTCGAGCTCGAGGTGATCCGCCGCGCTCCAATGGGCGATCCCATCGAGATCCGATTGCGCGGATACGCACTTTCCCTTCGCGGGAGCGAGGCCCGTGATATCGAGGTGGAGGTGATTCAATGAGCGAGGCGAGATCGCGCCCGGCCGTCCTTCTCCTTGGCAACCCGAACGCCGGAAAGACCACGCTCTTCAATGCCCTGAGCGGGCATCGCGCTCGCGTGTCGAATTACCCCGGCGTGACGGTCGAGCGCCGCGCGGCTAGGATCCGCATCGAAGGCCGCGAGGTCGAGCTTGTCGATCTCCCGGGCACCTACAGCCTCTCGACCCGCTCTCCCGAAGAGGCCATTGCTGCACATGAGCTCTTTCATGCGCGAAGAAGCGACGTACTCGTCCTCGTCGCCGATGCCACCACGCTCGCGCGCGGGCTTTATCTGGTGCTTCAGGCGCTCGAAACGCCGCTTCCGGCCGTCCTCGCGCTTACCATGGTGGACGAAGCCGCCGAGGCCGGAATTGAGATCGACCGCGAGGCGCTCGGTGCGGCGCTCGGCGTGCCTGTTGTCGATCTCTGCATCCCCGAGGGACGCGGTCTTGATGAGCTCCGGGCCGAGGTGGGGCGCGCGCTCGACGCAGCAGGGCGTGAGCCGCTTCTTACCGAAGTTCCTTCGCTCGTCAGAGAGAGACTCGAAGGCATTGAGCGCATCGTCCATGAGACCGGCGTCGTTCCCCCTTCTTCGGCGCGCGCTTATGCGGGCTGGGCGCTCCTTTCAGTGGGCGATGATGAGCTCCGCGATGTGCCCCCATCCATTCGCGACGCCGTTCGCCTCGACGCCGACGATGCTTCGGCCATCGATCGCGCCTTTATCGCCGCCCGATACGCCTTCATCGACGAGCTTGTTGGCCGCGTCACCGCGCGTCCCGAGTCCGAAGCCATCTCGCGCTCCGAAAAGATCGACCGCATCCTGACTCATCCCGTCAGCGGGCTCCTCATCTTTGCCGCCGTGATGATGGCGATCTTCGAGACCCTCTTTACTGTGGCCGAGCCGCTGATCGAGGGCATCGAGGATTTCTTCGATTGGCTCAAGGAGGCCGTTGTCGGCGTGATGCCCGAGGGGCTGCTGCGCGATCTCATCGTCGAAGGGCTCATCTCGGGCGTCGGTAACGTGCTCGTCTTCGTCCCGCAGATCGCCTTCCTCTTTTTCCTCGTGACGCTTCTCGAGGATTCGGGTTATCTCGCGCGCGTCGCCTTCCTCATCGATCGGCTGATGAAAGGCGTCGGGCTCCACGGAAAGGCCTTCGTACCGCTCCTCTCGGGCTTTGCTTGCGCGATCCCCGCCGTGATGGCGACGCGCACCATCGAGAAGCGCCGCGATCGCCTCATCACGATGCTCGCCGTGCCCTTTATGAGCTGCTCCGCGAGGCTCCCCGTCTATATCCTCGTCATCGGCGTGGTCTTCGCGTCCGATGAGCGCGTCTTTGGGATCTTCAGCCAATCAAGCCTCGCCCTCTTTGGCATCTACACCTTTAGCGTGGCGGCGACGCTCTTCGCGGCCTTCTTATTGCGTAAGACCGTCCTCCGCGGACCAGCGCCGAGCTTTATGATCGAGCTCCCGCCCTATAGGCTCCCGATGCTCGGGACGACCTTCCGCACGGCCTTCGATAAGATCATGGGCTTCATCAAGGAGGCGGGAACGATCATCCTCGCCTTCACCATCATCTTCTGGGCGCTCCTCAGCTTTCCAAAAGACGAGCATCGCGCCGAATCCTACGAGAATCAGCGTGAGGCGGCCGCGGCGACGCTCTCGGGCGATGAGCTCGAAGAGGCCATCGCCGAGATCGATAACGCCGAGCGAATGCAGGCCATCGAGGAGAGCTATGTTGGCCGCGTCGCCGTCGCGATCGAGCCGGCGATTGAGCCACTCGGCTTTGATTATCGCCTCGGCATCGGGCTCATCGGCGCGTTCACAGCGCGCGAGGTCTTCGTCTCGACCATGGGCCTCGTCTTTTCGATTGGCGACGAGGTCGATGAAGAGGATAGCTCCCTCCGCACCCTCCTCAGCGAGGCGGAGCGCCCCGATGGGAGCCCGCTCATGACTCCGCTCGTTGGCATCTCGCTCATGGTCTTCTTCGTCCTCGCCTCTCAATGCATGAGCACGCTCGCGGTGATCCGCCGTGAGTCGGGGGGGATGAAATGGGCAGCCTTCTCGTTCTTCTACATGACGACTCTTGCGTTTATCGGGAGCTTTCTCGTGATGCGCATCGGTACGCTCTTGGGATTTGCATAATGACGCAGGAGATCCTTGTCGCGATTTTGATACTCGGGGCATTTGCCTACATCGCGCGTAGGATCTTTGGCAAAAAGCGGCCTGCGAAAAAGACCGACAACAAGCCCGATATCCCGCTCACGCGGCTCAAACAGAGCGCCCGAGACCTGAAAAAAGATCGGAAGCGGAATTTTGACGGCAACGGAAAATGACTTCGTTCTCGCCATCCGCTCGAATGATGGTTAAGCTCAACAAGCGATGTCCTTACGCGGTTCTGGCAATCAAGAGCTCGATCGGCTCGCGAAAGCGGTCCAGCGTGGGCCCGGAAGCCTGCCCGACGAAGGGAATTTTGCGGTCCGCAGTTTCGCTGGGCCGATTCGCTACGCGCAGATGATGGATCCGATTCGGGTTGCGCACCTGACCGATCAACATTTTGGGCGCGTGACGCCGATGCACATCCAGCGAAAAGCGATCGATCTGGCCAACCAGGGTCAGCCCGATATCGTGGTGCTTACGGGAGATTTCGTCTGTCATAGCCAGCTCTATCTCGACGCGCTCGTCGAGGAGCTCCGGCGGATCGAGGCGCCGACTTTCGCCGTGCTCGGCAACCACGACCATTGGTCGGGGGCGAGCGAGGTCAGACGCGCGCTGCGCGCCGCAGGTGTCGAGCTTCTCGACAATGTCCACACCACCATCACCGTGCGTCATCAATCGCTTCAGGTGCTTGGCCTCGACGATGCCTATACCGGCCATGCCGATCGCGAAAAGGCGCTCAAAGGGCTTCGTTCGCATATCCCGACGCTCGGGCTGAGCCATATCGCCGAACAGGCCGATGGCCTCTGGGCCGCCGGAGTGCCCCTCGTGCTCGCGGGCCATACGCACGCCGGTCAAGTCACCCTCGCCAAAATGCATGAGATGCTCATCGGGCGCGTGGTCGGCCATCGCTATGTGCATGGGCTTTATGGCGATCGAAAAGCGCTTGCTCCCCAAGGCTCCGTCTATGTCGGCGCGGGAATCGGCGCAGCCGTCATGCCCGTTCGTCTTGGCGAGCGGGCAAAGCGCGAGGTCGCCTTCTTTGATCTCGGCGTCGAGCCTGGCGCTGTTCCCGAGCACCACGCGGCGCAGGACGCGTTTCCCGGACGAAAACCGAGTCCGCAACGAAAGCGCAAGCGTGCTCTCGCCGTCATGAAGAAGCAGCTCAAGCGGGAACGGCGCGAATGGGCGACTCGGCGCGCCATCGAGCGCGATGAATACCTGAGCGACGGCGCCGAATAAGCCAAAACCGCTTTCCGAGCTCGCGATTATTGGCCAAAGGATGCGTCGAGAGGGCAGGATGAGGGGATGGCCGATCCCGATCTCTCCTTAGTGCTCCTCGGCAAAGCCGAGCTCCCCGACGCGAAAGAGCTGCTCGCGTCGCCGCGATTTGAAGGGCTCGGGGCGACGGTCGAACGTTTAGCGGCGGATCAGCTCGTCTTTGGTTTGGGCTCTGGTGGACACCTTCTGATCTCACTCATCGAGACGCCGCCGCCCGAGCTCGGGCCTCAAGCGCTCTTCGGGAGCTTGTCCGAGACCGCTCTCGAAGAGGCCAAGGCGCACCTCATCGTCGCGGGGATCGGCCTATCAGGTTCGAGGACAGAGCGTGACGCCTATTTCGCGCAGCTCGTCGCTGCGATCCTCGAGTGCTCGTCTTCACTGGGCGCCAGCTTCGGTGAGGGGCTCTGCTATCAGGACGCGGGATTTTTCACGCGCGCCGTGGACGCTGCTGACGGTGAGGTGCCGGTTTTTCTCACCGTCGATATTACCGCGGCGCCCGAGCCGGGCGAGCGCATCTCTTTTCTCACCCATGGAATGGGCCGATACGGGCGTGAAGAGCTCTTTCTGACGGCGCCACTCAGCGGTGAGGGTGCGCTTCCCCTGATGTTCGAGCTGATGCACTGGCTCGTGACCGAACCGGAGCGCGCTATCCGCCCGGGCGATACGCTCGGACGGACGGAAGTCGAACGCATCCCGGTGCAGCGTTCGCCGAGTCCGATCGAAGGCGACCCCGACGTCCTGCGCCTCGATCTCGAGGCGGATTGAGCGCGGCGCCGAGCTGCGCCGCCGCGCGATGGGGCGGCTGCGTCCTAGGATCAGTCGTTCAGCGAAGCGAGGTAATGCTCGGCGCTTAGCGCCGCCATGCAGCCGGTCCCCGCAGCGGTGATCGCCTGCCTCCAGCGCTTATCCTGGACGTCGCCAGCGGCGAAAACACCGGGGACGTTGGTTTCGACGGTGCCGGGCTTGGTGACGATATAACCGTCTTCATCGAGCTCGACTTGCCCACCCAAGAACTCCGTATTGGGCGTGTGTCCGATGGCGAAGAAGAGCCCCGAGACCTCGAGTGTGCTCACCTTCCCCGTCACGCGGTTCTTGATCGTGATCGATTCGAGCCCTTCCTCGCCTTCGGCCTTGATCACCTCGGTATCCCAGATGATCTCGATCTTGTCGTTTTCGAAGGCGCGCTTCTGCATGATCTTCGAGGCGCGGAGCTCGTCGCGGCGGTGGATGAGATGAACCTTCGAGCCGTATTTCGAGAGGAAGGAGGCCTCTTCAACCGCCGAATCTCCACCGCCGACGACGGCAAGGGGGCGATTTCGGAAAGCGGGGAGCGCGCCATCGCAGACGGCGCAGGCACTGACGCCGCGCTGCCAAAGCTCTCCATCGTTTGCACCGGGAATATTGAGCCGCTTTGCCGTCGCCCCAGTGGCGATGATCAGCGTATCCGCGGTGCCCTCGATGGTGTCGGCCTTGAAGCGGAAGGGGCGGCTGCTGAGGTCGACCTCGTTCACGGTCTCCGTATGGATCACGGTGCCGAAGCGCTCGCTCTGCGCGCGCATCCGCTCCATCAGCTCGGGGCCCATGATCCCCTCGGGGAAGCCCGGGAAGTTCTCGACGTCGGTGGTGGTCGTGAGCTGTCCACCCGCGGCGATGCCCCCCGCCATAAAGCCCTCGAAGAGGACGGGTTTCAACTCTGCACGTGCCGCGTAGATCGCTGCTGTGTGCGCCGCGGGGCCGCTCCCGATGATGACGACTCGATGATGTTGACTCACGCTTATCTCCCTAGTGTTCCACTTTGTATGCGCATCCACCGCCCTGTGTGCAAGCAGGGCGTTGCGATTGGCGTCGAGATAGGCAGAATACGGGCATGGCAAATGCTTTGAGACAACAGGCCGAGGCCGCGAGGGCGGCAGGCCGTAAGCTCGCCTCGCTCAGTACCGGTGAGCGGGTCGAGCTGCTCCGCGCGATGGGCGAGGCCCTGATGCGCGAAAAAGACGCGATCCTGAAGGCGAATGAGGCGGACCTCCGCGATGCGCGCGAGGCTGAGGCGCGCGGTGAGATGAGCTCCGCGCTCGTCGCCCGGCTCGTTCTCGATGAAAAGAAACTCGCCACGCTCAAGGACGGAATCGACGCGATCGCGGCGCAAGAGGAGCCGCTCGGCAAAGTCCTGAGCGAGCTCGAGATGGCGGAGGGGATGATCCTTCGCAAGGAGACGGCGCCAATCGGCGTGATCCTCATCATCTTTGAGTCGCGGCCGGATGCGGTGCCTCAGATCGCCTCGCTCGCCCTCCGAAGCGGAAACGGCCTCTTGCTCAAGGGCGGGAGCGAAGCGGCGCGCACGGTTCGCGCCATCGTCGACGTCCTGAAGTCCGCGATTGAACCGAAGATTTCGGGTGATCTTTTCGCGCTCGTTGAGACCCGCGAAGAAGTCCGCGAGCTCCTCGCCCTCGACGATGTGATCGATCTCGTCATTCCGCGCGGCTCGAACGCCCTCGTCCGAAGCATCATGTCGTCGACGAGGATCCCGGTGCTCGGGCACGCCGACGGCATCTGCCATGTTTATGTCGATGAGGAGGCCGAGCTCGAAAAGGCGCGCGCCATCGTCCTCGACGCCAAACTCGATTATCCCGCCGCTTGCAACGCGATGGAGACCCTTCTTCTCCACCGTTCGCTGGTGCGTGATGGCCGCGCGCTGACCATCTTGGATGCACTGAAAGCGGCCAATGTCCGTCTTTACGGCGGTCCGAACGCGGTCGAATCGCTCGGCCTCGAGCCCGCCGCGGATCTCCATCACGAATACGGTGATCTCGCCGCGACAGTGGAGATCGTCGATAGCCTCGATGAGGCAATCGACCATATCCACCGCTACGGAAGCGCCCATACCGACGCCATCATCACGGAATCGAAGGAGAATGCGGCGCGCTTTCTCCGTGATGTCGACTCCGCTTGCGTCTTCCATAACGCGAGCACGCGCTTCGCCGATGGCTATCGCTTTGGGCTCGGTGCGGAGGTCGGCATCAGCACCTCGCGCATTCATGCGCGCGGGCCTGTCGGGGTCGAAGGGCTCCTCACCACCCGCTTCAAGCTCGAGGGGAGCGGCGATCTCGTCGGGAGCTTCAGCCGCGGCGAGCGAAGCTATACTCATAAGCGGCTTCTCTGATCGGCGAGCGCGGCTTTCCCATTTGGGAGTCACACGCGCCCCTCTCGGTCAGAGAGCGGGCGCGCATCGATCGCGGCTCAGTTTGGGGCTTCGGGGGTCGTTTCAGGGTCCGTCGGCGTCTTCGCCGGATGGATCGCGCTCTCCGGAGTGTCCAGCCAGGTGCCGCGGATCGATCCCACGATGCTGTGCTCGACGGTACGGACGCCGGCCTTATTCGGGTGGAAGCCGATCGTGCCATCGGCCGACATCCCGAGGCTCTCGCCGACCTCATGCGCGTCGATATTCGCCGCGAGGAAGAGGAATTCCCAGCGGTGCCGCCGAGTGGCCTTTTCGACGAGGACGGCGACGCTGCCAGCGCTCCATTCGGTGCTCGCATTGTCCAAGCCGTCGGTGACGATGATCACGAGCACGCGTGAGGGACGCTCCTCTTCGGGGAGCTCATGGTTGAGCCGTCGGTTGAGGCTCACGAGCGTCTTGCCCACCGCGTCATAGAGTGCGGTTTGGCCGCGCGGGACGATCGTGGCATCGGCATCCTCGATGGACACCGACTGCTGCGTGTGGAGGACCTCGTAATCGAAGAGCGTCACGTCGACGAGCACGAGCTTCCCCTCCTGAGCGCTGCGCTTTGCTTCGTCCTTGAGGATGGTGCGGATGCCGCCGTTCATGTCGTCTGCGATGGTCTCCATCGACCCGCTCCGATCGAGGATGAACGCGATGTGTGTGTAGTTGGGATCCGCCATTTTTGCCTCCATATTTGCTCGTCTCGGAGCGAGCTCCCGAAGTGGACGTGCTCTGACTCGCGCGAAGCGATGTCTCTCACCCTAAGCGCCGCCAATGACAAAAATCGAATGCTCACGAAAAAAATCCACCACGCCTCGAATCGATGCGCGCGTTCGGTTCGGAGCGAGGTGCAGGCGTTCCCATTTGCGCGCGGCTGGTTTATGAAAGAGGGATGAGCTCGCGCGAACGAAGTTTTTGGGGTTGGGGATATGCCGATCGCTTCCCGAACGAGGAGGCGCGACGTGCGCTCGGCACGCAGTTAAAGGCGCTCCTCGGTTTCGAGCCGCCGATGCTCGCATCACCCCCTGGCATCGAGTCGATCCGCCTCCGTAAATCGCGCATCCACGTTCCCGAGACGCTCGCGGATTTCGTCCGCGCGGACGATGAAGCGCGCATCCGGCACGCGTACGGCAAGGCGTATTGCGATCTTTATCGAGGCTTCAACGGACAGTATCCAACGCCCCCCGATTGGGTGGCCTTTCCGCGGAGTGAATCCGAAATCGTCGCCATCCTCGATTGGGCGAGCGATCAGCGCGTCGCCGTGCGTCCCTTTGGCGGCGGGACCAGCGTCGTCGGAGGCGTCGAGAACCGCGATGATGGGGATTTCCGGGGGGCGATCAGTCTCGATCTCTCGAAGATGAACCGAGTCCTCGAGATCGATGAGCATTCGCACTCAGCGCGGATTCAGGCGGGTGCCCTGGGGCCCGAGCTCGAAGCACAGCTCGGCGTAAAGGGCCTCACCCTTCGGCACTATCCACAGAGCTTTGAATTTTCGACCCTCGGCGGCTGGATCGCAACGCGGGCAGGTGGCCATTTCGCCACGCTCTACACGCATATCGACGATCTGGT
>JAAZAH010000138.1 GCA_012514415.1 Sandaracinaceae bacterium | reverse complement strand
TGATGCGTGAAAATAAGATTCACCAGATCCATGCTGCGATGCAAACAGGTCAGGGTTCGAGCGGAATGCAGACGATGAACCAAAGCCTCTACTCGCTTTACGCAGGCGGCTACATCACGCTCGAAGACGCGATGTTCCGCTCACCCGATCCAGGCGAATTCGAAGCGATGCTCCAGAAATCCAGCGGGCGTCGCTGAGCGCGGAGGCGCTCAGCGGCAAGGGCCGTGAATGAGCTCACGCCGGGCTTCGGCATCGGAGACGGCGATCGCGAAGACGAGGCCAAGGCTCGCACCAATCAGCGTGCTGATGAAGCGCTCACCGGCCATGCTCGGGTCCGCCCCTCCGGGTGGTGCCGCGAGATACGCCATGAGAAGCGCCATCGGCGTGATCACGATCTGCCCGAGGGCGTAATTGTAGCCAATGATGACCTCGGTAAGGAACTGGAAGGCGGCAACGCTCGCGATGACGATCCACGCGTTGGGCTCGGCAACAAGGATGAGCCAGACAAGCACCGCGCCGATGAGCGTTCCGATCGTACGCTGAATTGCTCGCTCCATCTTCACGCGCAAGTGGACGCCCTGCATCACGGCGACGGCCCCCATCGCGGCCCATTCGGGGCGCTCGGCTCCGAGCGCATGTGCGATGAAGAGCGCGCCGGCCGCCGCCACAGCCACGCGAAGTGAAACACGGCTACGGGCAACGAGAGGACGCTGTGGATCCATCGGAAAACGCCGCTCGGGTGTGGCGCGTTGCCTCCATCGCTCGGTGAGGGCGCAGATGAGCCAGCTGAGACCGCTCACGGCTGCCGTGACCGCCATGCGTTCAAGAACGACAGACCAAGCGGTGATCGGCGTGATCGCCGCGCCCCCCGCGAACATGAAGATGAGCGCTCCTGGAGGACCGGGCCGGATGGTCGCTGTGACGAAATAGAAAATCCCGCAGGCCGCGGCGAGTCCGAGGAGGATCAGATGCTCATTCGAAGTAAAGAGCGACAGAGCAGACATGCTCCCCACCGCAATCGTCTGCCAAAGCCCGCATAAGGCCACGATCCGCCCCCGTTCTTCTGGCGGATGAAAGCGACCGAAGAGCGCAGGGAGCGCCCCAAGCGCGGCAAACCCAATCAGGTGTGGCCGAGGCGAAAGCTGAACGGCGGGGAGCGCGATCAGAATCACGAGCGCGGCTTGGACGCCCGCAAAGGCCGAGTTCCAGACCGAGGGCGGCTCCGCGAGGACAAGGTTTCGGGCCATCTCCGAAGGTGAGAGGAGATGGAGAAATGCTTGAAGGCGACCCACGGAAGGCAAGACGGCGTCGGCGGCCACGTTTCCGTCTTGGGTCGTTCGCTCGCTCAAGCTCGTATCAAGTCTGTTGGGGTCCCCTTGGCCTTCTCTCGCGGTCGAATCGTTCTCTCTTGGAGGATGCGTCATCCAAGGCTTCATCATGAGAGATCGCGCCTTGGGTTGCCATCCTCCGCGTGGCCCCTGGTAAAAAATGTGCGGCGGTCACAATTTTACCGCACCTACACAACGCGCATGCTTCTGCCCGCAAATCAAGACCGGCTGATTCCCGCGAAGGGCGCAAAAGTGTCACTTAACCGGGCCTCGAGTCTCTTTCGTTTTACGGCAGGGCACGCGGCCGCAGAAAAGAGTCGTCACCTTTACGAGAGATTTTTGCTTCACTCTTGACGCATGGCCTCCAACAAAGGCATCCTTCGTTTGTGATGGGTGCATTCGAGGGGTGAGCTACCCTGAGGATTGCCCATAGGTTGAGGTCCACGTGAAGCCCACATTCTCTCGTATCATTCCGCTCCTCTCCGCCCTACTCACCTTTCTTGCCGCGTCCATCGCCGCTGCGCAAATCAGCGATGAGGATAGACGAAGGGCCGCTGCGGCTTACGATGAGGGAGTGCGTGCCTTCAACGAAGATGATTTCCAAACGGCTGCGCGCGCATTCGAGACCGCCTATCGCTACGCCCCTTCGGGTATCGCCCTCATTCAAGCGATGAATATGCACCTCGAGCTCGATAACGAGCTCCGCGCCGCCAACATCGCCCTTCGCCTCGTTGAGCTTCACGGTGAAGAAGGCCTCGATCTCGATCATGCCGAAGAAGTGATCCGCGAGGCCGAGACCAAATTCCATCGGGTCAACACGAAGTGCGATGCGGAGTGCACCATCACGGCCGCGGGCGCCATCCAGTTTCACTCGAGCTTTTTCCTCCGTCCCGGTCGCTCGCTTGCCGTGATCGCGGAGTTCCCTGGCGGCCGAAAGACCGAACGCATCACCCCGCAGGCGGGTGGGAGCTCGAACCTCGAGTTCATCGCGCCTCCGCCGCCCGAGCCCAAAGTCGTCACCACCGCAACGGGCGAGACCGTCACGGTGAGCGGCGCGGCTGCCGACTCCGGATCCGAGAAAAAGGGGCTGCATCGCGCGGTCTTCTTCACCACGCTCGGCGTCGCGGTCGCGGCGGGTGCCGGCGCGATCTATCCTGGCATCGCAACGAACCAAAAAAAGAGTGACTACGACGCGGCGATCGAAGCGGGGGATCGTGACGCCGCCGCCGAACTTGCTTCCGATGGAAAGCGCCTCCAGCGCGTCACGAACGGGCTCGCCTTCTCGGCGGCCGGCGTGGGAGTCGTCGCCCTTGTCACGGCCCTTTTCACCGATTGGTCTGGCGGCAAAAGCGATGAAGCCGCCTCCAAAAAACCGAAGCTCAACGCCGCTGTCGGGCGTGATATGATGTCTCTGACAGTGGAAGGACGGTTTTGATGAGCGCACCTGCTGAAAATACCGAAGCGCCGCGCAATTTGGCCGGACGAAGGCTCGGCCGCTACGAAGTGATCACTCAGCTCGCCTCGGGTGGAATGGCGGCTGTGTACATCGCGCGCGCTCAGGGCGTCGCGGGTTTCGAGCGACTCGTCGCCATCAAGGTCCTTCACGCGCACCTTGCCTACGAAGAGGAATTCATCTCGATGTTCCTCGACGAGGCGCGCCTCGCGGCGCGCATCCGGCACCCGAACGTCGTCCCGACGACCGATATCAACGATACCGGCGGCGACGGCTATTTCCTCGTGATGGATTATATCGAGGGCGACCATTTGGGTGGTCTACTCGGACGCGCCGCCAAGGCTGGGAAGCGCCTCCCGACCCCGCTTGTCTCGCGCATCGTGCTCGACGCCCTCGCCGGCCTTGCGGCGGCGCATGAGCTCACGGACGAAGAGGGCAATCCGATGAACCTCGTCCACCGCGACATCTCGCCTCACAACGTGATGGTCGGCTCGGACGGCATTGCGCGCCTCACCGACTTCGGCGTGGCGAAGGCCGAGGTCCGCATGTCGTCGACGCGCGCGGGCCAGTTCAAAGGCAAGCTCAGCTATATGGCGCCCGAACAGGCATCCACCGGCGAGTCGACCCAGGTTTCGGATATTTTCTCGATGGGCATCGTGCTTTGGGAGACGCTCACTGGGCGCCGACTGTTCCGCGGTCAGACCAACGCGCAGACGCTCGCAAAGATCCTCCAAGATCCCATCCCCAAGCCCTCCGAGGTTTGGCCCGATCTAGAGCCCTTCGACGCCATTGTCGAAAAAGCGCTCGCACGAGTGCCCGAGGAGCGCTTCCAATCGGCCAACGAGTTCATCGACGCGCTCGAAGAGACCGCACTTGCCAACGGCGGCATCGGTACGCAGCGGCAGGTGAGCCAGCTCGTGATGGAGTTTCTCGGCGATAAGATCGAAGCCGAGCGCGAGCGGATCCGCGAGGCGATCTCTCAGCTCGGCCAAGCCGGCCTCGGTGAGACGACGCTCCCCATCCCGCGGGACGGTTCGAGTAGCTCGATCACGCACTCCGGCGCGCGACCCGTCGCTCAAGATCAGACGCTCACGGGTGTCACTCAATCCCATCTCTCGATGCCGACGTTGACGGGATCGATCGCCCTGATGCCGCAGGAGCCGCAGAAACGCGGGGGCATCCTGGTCCCGCTCTTGCTCTTTTTGATCCTCATCGGCATTGGCGCCCTCGCGTTCGTCCTCATCAACCGCGATGACACGCCGCAGGTGGCGCCCGTTATCATCGAGCAGCCCGCCGCGCCGGGCGCTTCGAGCGACGACACGATCGTCGAAGCCATCGAAAAGAGCGCGCAAGACGAGGCCGCCGAAGCTGAGCGTCTCGCGCAGGAAGAAGCCGAGCGGAGGGCCGCCGAGGAAGCGGCCGCAGCAGCAGCGGCGGCCGCGGAGGCCGAGAAACAGGCGGAGGCGGAGCGCGCTGCGTCGGCCATGACGCGCCGTCCTACGCGACCGGTTCGCCCGCAGGCGCGCCCCGCGGCGACCCCCACGACGTCTTCGTCGAGCGCCTCCGAAAGCCCGAGTGCGCCCGCGCCCTCGACCTCTTCGTCGAGCAGCTCGAGCGAGGGAAGCTCAACCATGCGCCCGACGCGCCGGGCCCCACTCCCGAGCAACCCCTACGGACTCTGAGCGAGCGATCCCGCGCCTGCGACCTCTGTGTGGCGCTCTGCGGACCGCGGACGCTCCACAGAGGCCATTTCGCATAAGAAGGACGCCTGCCGCGCGCTCGCCTCATCCCGGGCGTCAGTGACGCGATGGGCGCGCGCTCGACGGCGCCGCGAGGCATCTCAAGCGTAGCGCGCCCCCATTCGCGAACGACTCGGCGCACCCCCTCGCCTTGTGTATGGCAATTCAGTCATGCTCACAATAGTTTGACGAAGATTCAAGCTCTCGGCTAATCTCATGCTCTCTCTCGGAGGTTCAATGGCCGAATGGGTTTGGGAAGCTCGCGCGAAAAGCGGCGAGCTGCGAAAAGGCGTTATGGAAGCGGGCTCGAGCAGTGCGGTCGAGACCCGGCTACGCGCGCAACAGCTTCAGCCCGTAAAGGTCAAGAAGAAGAAGAAGGAGATCAATCTTACGATTGGGAGCGGCGTCACGGACAAAGACCTCGTCGTCTTTACTCGCCAATTCGCCACAATGATCGATGCGGGCGTGCCGCTCGTCCAAGGCCTCGAAATCCTCAGCGCTCAGGGCGAAAATCCGCACTTCAATAAGATTCTCCGAGATGTGCGAAATAACGTCGAGCAGGGTGGAACCTTCTCCGACGCGCTGAAGAAGCATCCTCAGGTCTTCGATACGCTCTTTGTCAACCTCGTCTCCGCAGGTGAGGTCGGTGGCATCCTTGATACGATCATGAACCGCCTGGCGGAGTACATCGAAAAGCGAAATAAGCTCCGCGGACAGGTCAAGAGCGCGCTGGCTTATCCCGTGGGCATTCTTGCCGTGGCGCTCATCGTCATCGCCGTCATGCTCGGCTACGTCATCCCTTCCTTCCAAGGGATGTTCGGCCAGTTCGGCGGAGAGGACGCGATGCCGGCGCTTACGCTCGCCGTGATCAACCTCTCGGATGCATTCATCAATCACTTCTTCATCATCGCCCTCCTCATCGTCGGCACCATTGCCGGCATCGGCTACAGCCTGAAGCATCCCAAGACACGCCTCATCTGGGACCACGTGTTGTTGAGGATGCCCATCCTCGGGCCGGTGATGCGGAAGATTGCGGTCTCTCGCTTTACGCGGACGCTCGGAACGCTCCTCGGCTCGGGCGTTCCTATTCTCGATGCGATGACCATCGTTGGAAAAGCGAGCGGCAATATGGTCGTCGAACGCGCCGTCCTCGCCACGGCCGATCGCATCCGCGAGGGACGCAATATGGCCGAGCCGCTCATGGAGACGAAGGTCTTCCCGCCGATGGTCGTGCAGATGATCGGCGTCGGCGAACAGACGGGCGCGCTCGACGTCATGCTCAACAAGATCGCCGACTTCTACGAAGAAGAAGTCGATGTGGCGGTCGGCTCGCTCACCTCGCTCCTCGAGCCGCTGATGATGGTCTTCATCGGCGGTATCGTCGGCGTGATCCTCATCGCGATGTACCTCCCGATCTTCTCCATCGCTGGACAGGTTGGCGGCTGAATCCCCGCGGTCGTGACCGGAGAGGCGAAGACAGAGGATTCGCGCGCGCTCATCTATTGGCTCGTTGGGCGTTCCCTCTTCGGCATCGCCCTCTTCGTTCTGCTCTTTGCGCTCGGGGGCAATGAAAGTTTTGGCCCCGAGGATTTCGCAAAGCGTGGACTCGCCTCGCTGAGCGCCCTCCTCGTCCTAAGCTCGCTCGTCTTCTTTCTTCTTCCTCGGCGCGCGCCGAGGCGGATGAGCATTGCGCTCACGGCGCTCGATCTATCGTTGGTCGGCGGGCTCGTCTACCTCACCGGCGGCGCCGGAAGCGTCTTTGCGAGCCTCTACGGCGTGGTGATTCTGATTAGCGCCGTCACCCTCGGCGCCGAGGCTGCGCTGCTCACAACCGGCGCCACCTTCCTCCTTCATCTCACGATCGCACTCGCGCTCAAGTTCGAACTCATCGCGCCTCCTCCCGCCATTCCGCGCGCACTCTATGCGCCCGAGGCGTCCGAGCTCTCCATCGCGCTTACGGGACAGCTGCTTGCGCTCTTTATCGTCGGACTGCTCTCGCGCTCACTCGCTGCCCGATTTCGCCGAGCAAGCGGCAGCCAAAGGCTCGCGGAGGCCTCAGCGCGCCGACTCGAAAAACGAAACGCAAGCATCGTTCAGAGCCTGAGCGGTGGCCTGCTTACGCTTGATTCGAACGGCAAGATCGAAGGTGCGAACCCTGCCGCCGAGCGCCTCCTCGGGCGGAGCGAGCATGCGCTTGTCGGCATGTCGGCAGGTGAGCTCATCGCTCTTCCCAAGGGGCTCTCACTCCGAAAGCGAGCACGGCTCGAGACGACCGCCACCCGCGCGGACGGAACGAGCTTTCCAATCGGACTCACGATCGGTCCGCTCGAAGAAGCAGATGCCGGTCTCTCTCTCCTGGTCTTTCAAGATCTCAGCGAGCTCCATGCCCTCGAGGAAAAGGCGCAGCGCGCGGAGCGACTCGCGTCGCTTGGGCGGGTATCGGCCGGACTTGCTCACGAGATCCGAAACCCGCTCGGAGCGATCTCGGGATCGATCGAGCTCATCCGTGAAAGCCCGCGACTCGATCACGAAGAACGCCGCCTTGTCGAGATCGTCGCGCGCGAGGTGGAACGCCTCAACGATCTCGCCTCCTCCATGCTCCTCGCCGCCAAGCCGGCCGTCCTCGAACCGCGTGAGTTTTCCATTGAAGAGGCCACGCGCGATGTACTCGAGCTGATGGAGCGCGATGCGCTCTCAACCCACCAACAAACCCTCACGTTGAACGCCGAACCCGAACTTCGCGCGCGGGGGGACGAGCGGCTCATCCGGCAGCTTCTCTTCAACCTCATCAAGAACGCAATGCTCGCCGCGCCACCGGACGGTGAGGTGGCGATCACACTCAGCCGTCGCGGCGATGCGCTCGAGATCCTCATCGACGACAGTGGCCAAGGGATCCCCGAGGAAGAACTCTCACGCGTCTTCGAGCCTTTTTATTCGGGAAGGCCTCTTGGAATCGGTCTCGGCCTCTCCATCGTCGACCAGATCACGAGGGCGCACGGCGGCGAGGTGCGGGCCGAGCGAAGCCCACTCGGCGGCGCGAGATTTCGCGTGCGCCTCCCGCTCGAGGGCCCGGATCGGCACCGCGGGCTCGAGGATGCCCCCAAGGCGCCAAACGAATCGAACGCCGGCTCGCCTTAGATCGCCTCGAGGCTCAGACGACTCAACCCGGAAGCGTCGCGTCGATGAAAGTCCGTAGGCTCTTTGCGGGATCGCCCTGACGCATCAAGCCTTCGCCGACCAGCGCCGCGTCGGCGCGCCCCGCACCCACGCGGACGAAATCTTCTTCGGTTTTCATCCCGCTCATGAAGATCGCGACGCGATCGCGCGGGATCATCGACAGAGCGCGGGCGGCGTTCTCGGGCTCGACCGTAAAGGTGCGCAAATCGCGCGAGTTCACTCCGATGAGCACGGCGTCCGTTTGGAGCGCGCGCTCCGTCTCTTCGAGGTTGGACGCTTCAACGATCGGCTCCATGCCCTCGGAGCGGATGAAATCGATAAGCTCGACGAGGCGCTCCTGCTCGAGAACACGGACAAGGAGGAGGACCATCGAAGCCCCCATGAGGCGCGCGAGGCGGACCTGAAGCTCATCGAGGACGAACTCTTTATAGAGCACGGGGCAGGTTACAGCGCCGCTCACCCGCCGCACATCGAGGGGCGAGCCGCCAAAGCCTTTGCGATCGGCGAGAACGCTGATCGCAGCGGCGCCTCCCTCGGCATAGGCTTGTGCGATGCGCACCGCCTCACCGGCGAGCTTGGGGCGAATCATCCCGGCGCTCGGGCTCCGGAACTTGATCTCGGAGATCACGCGAAGCGCCTCGCCCTCACGCCGTGTGAGCGCCGCGATGGCGCGATCGCCCCGCTTCATATCGCGCGAAGGACCGTTCTCGAGCGCCTCGAGGTAGACCCGCTCGCGCCGCGCACGCCGAGCGTTCTCGAGCCGCTTCCTCTCCACGATCGCTGAGAGATAATCCGCGCTCATGCCGACCCTCGCTGACTTGCTGCGATGAAGCGCTCGAGGCGCTGAGCTGCCCGACCCGAATCGAGCGCCTCGGCCACGCGCTCGGCCGATTCCTCAAGCGAATAACCGCGAACGAGGCTGAGCCCGGCTGCGGCGTTGACAAGGACGGCCGCACGGGGCGCTCCGTGTTCGCCGCGGAGAATGGCGCGAGTGATCGCCGCGTTCACACGCGCATCACCACCCCTAAGCCCTTCGACCGAGACAGGCTCCACCCCGAAATCACGCGGATGTACCTCGAACTCGTCGATCGTTCCGTTCTGAACGCGCGCGACGCGCGTCACGCCCACGGGTGAGACCTCATCAAAGCCGCCCTCTCCATGAACGACCCAAGCTCCCTCAAGCCCCAACATCTGGAGGACTTCGGCGAGCTGCCGGACCCGATGTGGCTCATAGACGCCGACGATTTGATGCGTGACCGCGGCAGGATTCGCGAGTGGACCAAGAAGATTGAAGAGGCTCCGCACGCCAATGGCCCGCCGCGCCGCCGCAGCGTGCCGTAGCGCGCCGTGATGACGCGGCGCGAAGAGAAAGACAATGCCCGCCTCTTCGAAGCAGCGCCTCGCCGACTCCGCCTCGAGATCGATCTTCACGCCGAGCTCTTCGAGGAGATCTGCGCTCCCGGTCGTCGAGGAGACGGCGCGGTTGCCGTGCTTTGCGATGGGCACGTCGAGCGAGGCAAGTACCAGCGCCGAGACGGTCGAAATATTGAATGTCGAGAGGCCGTCTCCGCCCGTCCCGCAGGTATCGAGCAGCGGCGAGGCGACAAGCTCGACCCGTGTCGCGTGACGACGCATGACGCGCACCGCTGCGGCGAGCTCTTCGGCGGTCTCACCCTTCATCTGCAGCGCGACCGCAAGCGCGCCGATCTGAGCGTCGTGCGCTTCGCCCCGAAAAAGTATCTCCATCGCAGCTTCCATGAGCTCTGGGCTGATATCACGGAACGCGACGGCCTCCCGAATGGCTTCGATGAACTTCAAGTCGAACTTCCCATATCTTAGGCGATGGTGCGGAGCGCGAAAGCGGCACGTCGCGCAGCTTGGCACTTAAACCGAAATCGTGCTGAATTCAAACGAACGCTGCGCCTCCGCGAGAGGTTCAGCCGACGGCTCCTTAGAAATTCCGCCGTCCATGTGCCTGCGATGTGTTTGCAACGTGCCCGCGCCGTTCCTTCCATCGGTCGAACTGCAGCACAGCCACCCCGCTCCACTTACGTCAAAGCCGAGCTGAATACAGGCTCGACGGAGCCGCAAGGCGGGCTAAATTCTGGCCCGGGCGTGAGCAAGATGCGCCGCTTCGTTATTGACACTGGTTGACGGTGGACGATAGGGTTCAATGCCCTCAGCGAATTCGCTCCGAGTCCCCGCGAGGCTCAAGAAAATTATGGCCGAAGAAGAGAATCAGCCCCGAAAGATCAAGGACCTCAAGGCTCGCCTCGGGCGTACGATTGCCCCGTCGACGATGACGGGTCCCGTCGCGCCTCCTGGTGGCCCGGTGCAACCCCCTCCGGGCATTGCGCCCCCGAGCTTTCTCGCGCCTAAAAAGGACGAAGAGGATCCCTTCGCCGCCTCCGCCGCCGCTCAACAAGCCGCGGCGACGCAGGTCGTCTTTGACGAATCTGCCGCCGAGGAACTCCGCGAAAAGCACACACAAGAGCGAACACGCGCCGTCATTCTCACGGCGGCGGTGACCGCGCTCATCGCGATCGGCATCGGGTACGTGATCGGCGGCGTCGCAAGCCAACGCGACCGCTTCAAGAGCGCCATCGCGACCAGTGAGGAGATCTACCAAGCGGTCGACGCGGCCCAAGCCCCGCTCGATGAGGCGTACGAGCTCATCTCGCGCATCACGCGGAAGGCGGCAGAGCACGAGATCGATTTCGAAGCGCTCGAGAAGCTCCGCGCCATGCCCAATCCCTTCCAAGCTGAAGCTTTCGCAGGGAAGGATTACCTTCTTTTCAACCCCCAGGCGGTCGACTCGCTCTTCGCCTTCAATCGCGAGGCCGCGGCGGTTTTCAACCAGATCAGCCGCTTCGCTCAAAACGCGCTCAGCGCCAACGGTCGTGCGCGTCTTGAGGCCTCTGTCGAAGCCGATAAGAACATGAAGGCGGCCCGCGATAGCGCGTTCGCCAAGGGCTTTGGATGGATGGAGCATCAGGTCGGATGCCGCCCTCATACCCAAGGTCCCGTGCCCCGCTGTGAGCTCGTCTACGTCGACAATCCCCCTCTCAACGAGGCGGGCAATGAGGTGACCTCGACGACGGTCAAGGCCGGCCCCAACCCGCGCTCACGCCCCTACGAGGGCAAGCTCTATACGGGCCGCGAAGATCTCTCGAAGAAGATCGACGACTTCATCATTCTCATCGACAACGAAAAATCGCTCGGCGTGCTCGGCGAAAAGGCCTCGGCGTTCACTGAATTCGTTCGCGAGGCCAACCGCATCCGCACGGCGCTCGAAGAGAATGTGGACAAAGAGCGCATCCGGGCCAAGGTCGAGCTCGACCGCATCCGGAAAGAGGAACTTTAAGCTTCAGTCTCCGACTTCGGCGCACGCTCACATTAGAAAAAAAGGCCATCTCGATGGCCTTTTTTTGTTATATGTGGGCAGCGTTTACGTTCTCGAGAGGGATGGTTTATCGATGCGATTCCGGCTACGACACGGCTCGACGGATCTCACGCTTCGCCCGGGAGAATTCATCATCGGTCGGACAACGAGTTCAGATCTCGCCTTGGACGATCCGAAGGTCTCGCGGCAACACGCTCGACTCATCATCGAAGAAGACGCCATTTACATCGACGATCTGGACAGCAAGAACGGCACAATCGTCGATTCTGAGAGGCTGACGGGGAGGCGACAGCTTGGGCACCTCTCCACGATCCGCATCGGCGATCAGTGGCTCTCCATCTTCGATACACGGGAGACCGAAAACCTTCGTCCCTCCTCCAAGCGCTGCCCCGCATGTGGAGCGGAGAACGATCTCGAAGCGTCGGAGTGCGTCTCGTGTAAGCGCCCCCTCAGCCGATCGCGGACGATGGCCCGGACAATCGAAATTTCGCTCGCGGGCTCGGGTGCCGATCGCACCATCGGCGATGCCCCCAATAAGCTTGCCGTGATCCGCCCCCTCGCCGAAAAGGCAATCGCGCTTGGCAAGATCGACGAGGCCGATCGCTTCCTTCGAAGTCCACTTGAGAGCCTTCTCGAAGAAGCGCGGACGAAAGAGATCGGCGAGGAAGATTTCGAGTTTGGCGTCGAGAGCGCGCTGAAGCTGATTGACGGCTCAAAATGGGAGGGGTGGATCGCGTGGCTCTTCGAATTCCATTCGACGCAAGGGCGAGTGATGAACTCTGA
>JAAZAH010000137.1 GCA_012514415.1 Sandaracinaceae bacterium | reverse complement strand
TCCTATCCGGGAAGTTCGCCGATCGCGAAAAAGGGGCGCATCGTCTACCGGATCGGCGAGCCGATCACACGCGAAACGCTCGCCGAATACCGCCCCGAGGAGGCGTTTGCTCCCTTCACGCCCGAAGCGGAGAGCAAACATCGGGAGCGTTTCCAAGCGCTCGTCGATCTCGTGATGGGTCGAATCAACGTGCTGCTCGATGAGAGACATCAACGCGACGAGACGTCGGCTGCGAAAAAGCGCGGCGCGTCGCGTTTTGTATGAGCCGATCGCCACGGGAGCCGCGCCTTGTTTTTTTCGGGCTCAGCGCGGCTCAAGGATCTTCATTCGACTCGGCTCTCCGCCTAGGATCGGCTTCATCGCTTCGATGAGGCTCGCCGCCAGGGCCTCAGTCACACCGCGGCGGAGGTCTTCGCGCGCGGTGACAAGGCCGATCTCCCGGACGGGCTCGGGATCGACGAAGCGACGGAGCTGAGCTTCGCGCCGCGGTTCGGGGAGTGAATGCGCGACCATCGCGGGAAGGAGCGTGGCCCGCATGCCCCGATCGACGAGGCGGACAATCGTCTCGAAGCTACCGCTTTCGAAATCGACTCCGTCGCTCTCGGACTGAGCCGCGGCGGTCTCGCAAAAACTGAGGACTTGGTTCCGGAAACAATGCCCCTCGGACAGCATCCAGAGCGGCCGATCGTGCAGTTCGCCTTGGCGGATGCGCTTTTTTTCGAGGAGTGGATCGCCAGGCGGGAGATAAGCAAAGAGGCGCTCGTGTGCGAGGGAGATTTCGCGGAGGCCGCTCTCTAGAAGCGGGATGGCGGCGAGGCCAGCATCGAGGGTGTCGCGGAGGAGGTGATCGATGATTTCCTCGGTACGGAGCTCCTCGATTTTGAGTTCGACGCGGGGGTAACGCGCCATGAAATCGGAGAGAAACAGCGGGATCAATGTCGGAGCAAGACTCGGGATCACGCCGAGGCGAAAGATTCCGGACGGCTCATCCTCTTCTTCGACGATCCGACCGAGGCGCTCGAGCTCGCGGAGGATCACCCGCATCTGCGCGAGTGCACCCTCGCCTTCGCTCGTGATGAGCGTTGGCTTTTTGCTCCGATCAAAGAGCCGAACGCCGAGGAGCTCCTCGAGCTTCATCACCTGCATGCTGAGCCCCGATTGCGATACAAAGCAGCGTTCAGCGGCCGCCTTGAAGCTCCCGGTCTCCGCGATGGCGATCGCGTATCGCATCTGCGTCAGCGTGATCTGCGAGAGATCCATCTTGAGACGATCGTAATCCAATCGGCCTCACGAGACACCTCGACTTTCGCGAGGATGCGACAATTTCGCTCCGCGCACTCGAGGTCGATGCGCTCTTCGGCTCATGCTGATAATCTCCGCCGGATGCAGCGCTTTCGGACTCACGGCACAGGAAGGTTCGTGCCCGAGGAACTCGCCCGCCTCGGCGAGGGCGTGATCATCGAAGACGGCGTGCGCGTCTTTCATCCCGAAAATGTCGAGATCGGCGACGGCGTTTACATCGGTCACGAGACGATGCTGAAGGGCTACTACAAAAACCGACTCGTGATCGGCGATGGATCGTGGATCGGCCAAGCGTGTTTTCTTCACGCTGCCGGCGGCATCCAGATTGGGCGCGAAGTTGGGCTCGGTCCCCACGTAAAAATTCTCACGTCGGTCCATGAAGAGCCAGCGCGCGATACGCCCATCATCCGCGCACCCTTGCGCTTCGCTGAAGTCGTCGTCGAAGACGTTGCAGATATTGGCGTCGGGAGCGTGCTCCTTCCCGGTGTTCGGATCGGAGAGGGTGCGATCATCGGTGCGGGCTCGGTGGTGACGAGGAGCGTCCCGCCATTTCACATTGCCGCCGGCAACCCCGCGCGCATCCTCCGAGAACGCACCCAATGAAGCCCGAAGTTTCGATCGTTCTTTTCGTTTTCAACGAGGAGGCGAACCTCGAGCGTGTGCTCACGGAGCTTGTCGAATACCTCGATGCAGCTCCCTTCCGGTGGGAGCTCATCTTCGTCGACGATGGGTCAGCCGACAAAAGCCTCCATGTTGCGCGCTCCATTCTTCCGTCCGCGAAGACGCGTTTTACTCGCCATGAGACGAATCGCGGGATCGGTGCAGCGCTCAAAACCGGCGCCGCGCTGGCCGAGGGCGAATACCTCACATTTCTACCAGGCGACGGACAGTTGCCCCCAGAAACGATTGGCAGGCTTTTTGCTGCGCGCGAAGGCGCGGATCTCGTCACCAGCGTCTACGAATCACGGCGCAAGGATGGTCCGCTGCGTAAACTCCTTTCCGCCGGTGTGCGCGCCCTTATTTTCGCGGTCCACGGCGTATCGATGGAAAGCGACGGTCCGTATCTGATTCGCCGAACCCTCTTCGATCCGGCGCAACTTGGCTCAGATAGTTTCTTCCTCAACTTCGAGGTGCCCATCCGCGCCAGCGCATCGAAGATGGCATCGCGTGTTGTCCCAGCCGACTGCCGTCCGCGGCTCGGAGGGCGCTCGAAGACCGCCAACCTAAAGACGACGGCGCGCGTAGCCCTCGATTTGATCGCCCTTCGATTCCGCGGCTGAAGCCCGGCGGAGCCGATCGCGGAAGGTGCTGCGAGGCATTCCGAGGGCACTCGCCGCCCGGCTCTGATTTCCGCCGTAGACCTCGAGAACTTCGCGGAGATGATTGGAGGACAGAGGCTCGGCTCCTCTCTGACCGACTTGGGCGATTGCCCGCACGATCGCCTCCTCACCCACCGTGACCGAAGCGGTAGAAGCCACGGCAAAAGTGAGAATATTGCGAAGTTCGCGTGCATTGCCCGGGTAGGAATGGCGGAGCAGTGCGCCCTCGGCCCTTTCGCTAAGCGTCCGCGGTCCGCAGTCTTTTGAGAGCACCGAGAGGAAGTGCGCGGCGAGAGCGAGAATATCGGCAGGACGCTCACGAAGCGGCGGAATCGTGAGGCTCAATTCTCGCAAGCGAAAAAGGAGATCCCGACGGAAATTTCCGCGACGCACCTCGGCGTCGAGATCGCGATGGGTGGCGGCGACGACCCGGACATCGATTCTTTTTATCTCTTCCCCGCCAAGTCGCGCGATCTCCTTTCGCTCGAGCACCCGAAGGAGCCGCGCTTGTACGTTGAGCGGAAGCTCGCCGATCTCATCGAGGAAGAGCGTCCCACCGTCGGCGCGTTCAAATGCGCCACGATGTGCCGCGATTGCACCGGTGAATGCACCCCGCTCATGCCCGAAAAGCTGGCTTTCGACGAGCTCGGGCACGAACCCTCCTGCGTTGACGGCGACGAAGGGCCCCGGAGCACGCGCCCCCACGCGATGAAGAAGCTCAGCGATTCCCTCCTTTCCCGTGCCGGTTTCACCGTGAATGAGTACGGAAAAAGGAAGAGAGGCAAAACGTTCGGCTTCCTCCAAAACCGCGCGCATGGCGGCGGATTCGGCGACGATGGCGCGCCGCTCCGGCGATGGGAAGTCGATGTAGAGCTCACTCTCGCCGAGACCGAGGCGTGTCGCGCTCGAAATTTCGGCTTTGAAGACGCGGATACCGTCGATAAAGACGCCGTTCTTCGAGCCGAGATCTTCGATCATCACGCCTCTCGGAGTCGGCCAAAGCGAAACGTGTTCGGCAGAGACGGTTGGATCGTGAAGCGTTAGATCGGCCGCTTGGCTTGAACCCGCAATGAGCCTTCTTCGGAGTCTCCGACGACGGGCGCCGTTTCGCGGACCGCCGACATAGACGAGCGGATCGCTCGAAGCGTCGGCGAAGTGGAGCGGAATGGCTTGGGGCTGAATTTCCTCGAGAACCTCGATTCGCGCCATGCCTCTTTTATCGGAGGCAGACGGGCCATCGTGCTTCTTTGTGAATTTTCGCGGAAAGAACGTGCCCCAAGAACGTGCCCCAAGAACGTGCCCCAAGAACGTGCCCCAAGAACGTGCCCCAGGTTGATGAACGCAAACGCACAAACGCAGGCGCAGGCGGACCCAGCTTGGCGTGCGGGCCGAGAACGGGGCTCAGGTTGACGGGCAGAGGCGCATTCAGGTTGGGCCTCATGCAGACGCAGCCCCGCGCTCCTAAACACACCCCCGCACACGCCACCTAGGTCAGGCTCGCGCCCACAGACGACAACCTAGGTCATCTCTTAGGTCATCCCTTGCGCATCATCTCTTCGTTCCGAGCGCCCAACGGGGCGATTCAGGAGCCAAACGATCCTCTCGCCCATAGTCTCAAGTCTAGGATTCACGCGATAGAAATTCTCAAGATTCCTGCTACTCTGCGGCTCCCCAGATGACTGAACTCAAGAAGATTCCCCTCGACGCTCTCCACCGCGAGCAAAATGCCCGTATGGTGCCCTTTGCCGGCTACGAGATGCCCGTCCAATACTCCGGCATCAAGGCCGAGCACGCCGCCGTCCGTGAGGCCGCCGGGCTGTTCGATGTCAGCCATATGGGTGAGCTTTTCATCGAGGGCCCCGAGGCCGCTCAAGAGCTCGATCGCCTCATCACGAACGATCTCACCACCCTCACCGTCGGTAAGGCGCTCTACGCATGCATCACCCGCGAGGATGGCGGCATCCTCGACGACATCCTCGTTTACCGCCTCGAAGACGAGCGCTATCTCGTCATCTGCAACGCGGGGAATCGAGAAAAAGTCGCTGCCCATTTCCGCGAGCACATCCGCGCCTCCTCCTTCGAGGACGCATCCGATCGCTATTGTCTTTTCGCGCTTCAAGGCCCTAAGGCGCTCTCCATCCTGAGCTCGCTCGGCGCGGCGGATCTCAAAGACTTGGCGCCTTTCGCCATCCAACCACTCACCCTTCGGGGCGCCGACACGCTCACCGCGCGTACCGGTTATACCGGGGAAGACGGCTTTGAGATCCTCGTCGAGAACGAGCATGCCGAATCGGTATGGGAGGCCATCGTCGCCGGGGGCGAAGGCGAGGGCTTGCTTCTCGCTGGGCTCGGTGCACGTGACACGCTGAGACTTGAAGCCGCACTCCGCCTCTATGGCAACGATCTCAGCGAGGAAACCAACCCGCTTGAAGCCGGCCTCGGATTCGCCGTCAAGCTGAATGCAGGCGATTTCATCGGTAAGGACGCACTCGTCGCCATCAAGGAAGCCGGTCCCGCGCGGAAGCTCGTCGGTTTCGAAATGATCGGGCGCGGCATCGCGCGAAACGGCTATCCTATATTGGTGGACGGCAATGAATGCGGCATCGTGACGAGCGGAAGTCCCTCGCCGACCCTCAATAAGAATATCGGACTCTGCTATCTCCCGAGCGAGCTTGCCGAAATCGGCCGCACGATCGAGATCGCGATCCGTAATAAGAAGATCGACGCTAAGATCGTCGAGACACCGTTCTATAAGCGCGCAAGGTAGGTCGATATGTCAGATTTCCCGACGGATGTGAAATATACGAAAGAGCACGAGTGGGCACGCGTCGAGGGCGATCTCGTCCGTGTGGGCGTCACGCGCTATGCGGTCGATCAGCTGGGCGATGTAACGCTGGTCGATCTCCCCAGCGTCGGCGATAGCGTGACGGCGGACGAGCGCTTCGGCGACATCGAATCTGTCAAGACGGTAAGCGAGCTCTTCAGCCCCATCTCCGGCGAGATCGTCGAGATCAACCCGCTCGTCGACGAGGCTCCCGAGACCGTGAATGAAGATCCCTACGGCGAAGGCTGGTTCATGCTGGTTCGTCCGAGCGATCCCTCCCAGCTCGATGGCCTTCTCGACGCCGCCGGGTACGAGAGCTTCATCAAGAGCATCGAAGGCTGAGCCCATTGCGCTACTTACCTCATACGGAAGAAGAGATCCGAGCGATGCTCCAGACGGTTTCGGCCGCCTCGCTCGATGCGCTCTTCGATACCATCCCCGAAAGCGGTCGCTATAAGGGCGAGCTTCCTATCGAGCCTTCCCTCGACGAGCCGGCGCTGATGCGCCACCTCGAGGAGCTCGCCGC
>JAAZAH010000136.1 GCA_012514415.1 Sandaracinaceae bacterium | reverse complement strand
TGAGCGATACCAGCCACGCTTATCCCCCCCCGGCGCCATGCACTCAGCTTCAGTCTTCGGTCTTGATTTGGGGAGGGATCATGAAAATCGCGATGATTGGCACGGGCTACGTGGGCCTCGTCAGCGGCGCATGTTTTGCCGAGACCGGACAAAACGTCGTCTGCGTGGACACGGATCTCGATAAAATCCGCGCCCTCCGACGTGGCGAAAGCCCCATCTTCGAGCCCGGACTCCCCGAGCTGCTCGAACGCAACCTCAAAGCGCACCGCCTCTCCTTTACCCCGCACCTCGAAGAGGCCATCGATGGAAGCGCGGCGATCTTCCTCGCGGTCGGGACGCCCTCCAAGATGGATGGCGGAGCCAATCTCAGCGGCATCATCGAGATCGCCGAGGCCGTCCGCGATACCGCGCGCGAAGAGTGCGTCCTCGTCATCAAGAGCACCGTCCCTGTCGGCACCAACGCCCGGATCGAGCGCATCGTCGAGGGTGCTCGAGCCAAGATCCACGTCGCATCGAACCCCGAGTTCCTGAAAGAAGGCGCGGCGATCGGGGATTTTATGCGCCCCGACCGCATCGTCATTGGCCTTCGCCAAAACGCCCGCTTCGCGCGCGACGTCCTGACTCGTCTCTATCACCCGGTCACGCTGCAGAAGAACCGCATCGTCTGGACCTCGCCCGAGAGCGCCGAGCTCTCCAAATACGTATCAAACACGATGCTTGCTATGCGCATCTCATTCATGAATGAGATCGCCTCCCTCTCCGAATCGGTGGGCGCCAACATCCACGAGATCCGGCGATGTGTCGGAAGTGACACTCGCATCGGACCCAAATTTTTATATGCAGGACCCGGCTACGGCGGCTCGTGTTTTCCGAAAGACGTCCGCGCCCTCATCCGCATGGGACACGATCACGGAATCGATCTCGAACTGGCCGCCGCAACCGAACGCGTGAACCACCGTCAGCGGAGCGTCCTCAGCCGAAAACTCCGCAACCATTTCGGCGACGATCTTCGCCAGAAGCGAATCGCCGTCTGGGGACTTTCGTTCAAACCGAACACCGACGACATCCGTGAGTCACCCGCCATTCCCTTCATCGAAAATCTCCGGGCCGAAGGCGCCTCCATCGTCGTCCACGATCCCGAAGCCATGCCCGCCACACACGCCCTCTTCGGCGATACGATCGAATATGCTATAGACGCTTATCACGCCGCCCAAGGCGCCGACGCGCTCATCCTCATCACCGAATGGCGGCCCTATCAAAACCCCAACTTCCGATATCTCATCGACGTGATGCGCGGACGGTACCTGCTCGACGGTAGAAATATCTGGAGCGGGTACCGCCTCGAAGAGCTCGGATTTATCTACGAAGGAATCGGAGTAAAACGATGAACCAAGCCGCCTTCATCCATGAGACCAGCATCATCGATGGAGGCGCGATCATCGACGAGGGGGCGCGGATCTACCATTTCTGTCATGTGAGCGCGGGCGCACGGATTGGCGCGGGGAGCTCACTCGGCCAAAACGTCTATATCGGACCTGGAGTCGAAATCGGAAGCGGCGTCAAAATTCAGAATAACGTCTCGGTCTACGCCGGGGTGCGCATCGAAGACAAGGTCTTCCTCGGCCCGAGCTGCGTCTTCACCAACGTCCTCAACCCCCGCGCCTTCATCGATCGCCGTGAGGAATTCAAAGCCACCGTCGTCAAGCGTGGCGCAACGGTCGGCGCGAATGCGACCATCGTCTGTGGGATCACCATCGGCGAATACGCACTCATCGGCGCCGGCGCCGTTGTCATCCGAGACGTCCCTCCCTATGCGCTCGTCGTCGGCAACCCCGCACGCATCATCGGGCGCGTGAACGAGCGCGGCGAGACGGTCGAGCGCCATTCTTAAAGTCCGATGCCGAAGATACGACTCATCGAACCCGCGCGCGAACACGAGCCTCTTCGCGAGGCCCTCGCCAGCGCGTTTATGGAGACGCTCGACTCGGGGCGGTACATCCTCGGGCCTTCCGTGAACGCCTTCGAAGCCTCTCTCGTCGCGCGCTATCAGGCGCGCCATGCGCTCGCCGTCAAGAGCGGCACCGACGCGCTCCTGCTCGCACTCATGTCGCTCGGAGTCGGTCCGGGCGACGAAGTCATCACCACTCCCTTTACCTTCTTTGCGACCGCGGGCGCCATCGCTCGCCTCGGCGCCCGCCCGGTCTTCGTCGATATCGCAGACGATCTCCTCCTCGATATCGACCGCGCACTCGAAGCGATCGGCCCAAAAACGCGCGCCATCATCGCGGTCCACCTCTTTGGCGAAGCGCAGGAACTGAGGCCTCTCGCCCAGGAGCTTCGCCCGCTCTCGATCGCGCTCATCGAAGACGCCGCCCAGGCCGAAGGGGCACGCTCCACAAGCGGGACATTCGCCGGAGCCTTCGGCGACTTCGGCTGCTTTTCGTACTTCCCCACAAAGAACCTTGGCGCGCTTGGTGATGGCGGCGCCCTCCTCATCCGCGAAGCAAACCATTATGAGCGCGCGAGACGCCTCCGGGCTCACGGCGCCCATCCGAAATACACCCATCACGAAGTCGGTGGGAATTTCCGCATGGACGAGCTCACGGCGGCCATCTTACGCATCAAACAATCGCGCATGGACGAGCGCATCGAACAACGTCGCGCCCATGCCCGCGAATACATCGAGCGACTCGGTCATCTCGATCCCGCCCTGCTCCGCCTCCCGGCTTGGACGCCGTCCCAGAGCTTCAACATCTTCACTCTTCGGACACCGCGACGCGACGCCCTCAAAGAAGCACTCACCGCTGCGGGCATCGAGAGCGCGATCTACTATCCGCTCCCCCTCCATCTTCAGCCGTGTTTCCGCGAACTTGGCTATGAACCGGGCTCACTCCCCAACGCCGAACGCGCCGCGACCGAGGTGCTCTCGATCCCCGTCCATCCGGACCTGAGCCCAGACGAGCGCGACTACCTCATCGAAACCATTCTCAACTTTTTTAGCGCCGCGGACTCGGCCCGGTGATAAGCGCCCCAACGCATCGAGCGCGGTTGGCGCAAATCTTGACACGCGAAAGATCCTTCCTCGCGGGCACGCACGGATCTTGACACGAGCAAGATCAGAACACCGGCATTTCTCGAGGTTTTTGAGCCAATCTTTCCACTAGAAAGATCGCGCACCCACCTCCTCCGAGAGATCGCACGCGGATCTTTCTAAGAGAAAGATCGCTCCCTTAATCCGCGCGACGCTCACCCAAGCTTCGGATGGCGCCCATCGGCAGCCACATCGATCGGCGCGCTCCGCAAGCGATGAACGAGCTCGATCGCCGGTCGCGCTTCCTCGATGCCAAAACCGCGTCCCGCAAGGCTCTCTTCATAGACGCGCGTGTGGAGGTCGGTAAATCCCGCCGAGAGATCAAGATCGTCGCCATCGATGAGAAGCCTCCGTTCGGCGAAGCCGCCCGCCTCCCTCACGGCGGGGCTCAGATCGCTCGCGTCGATGGACAAAAAGAAGCGCACGCGGGCGCGTTCGAGCTCGAGGGCGCCTCCGACCCGCCTCGGTTCACGGTGATGGATGACCGCGGAGCGCTCGGCACCAAAGAGATGAATGAGGAGGTCGAAGAAGTGCACGCCAATATTCATAAGAATCCCGCCCGAGCGTGCTTCATCCCCCTTCCACGACACGTCGTACCATGGGCCGCGGCGCGTGATGTAGGTGAGATCAACCTCGTGAACGGCATCGCTTTGCTCGAGCCGCTCCTTGAGGGCGAGCACCGCGGGATGGAGCCTGAGCTGGAGCACCGTGAAGACACGCCGCTCGTACTCTTCCTCGAGGAGCGCGAGCGCATCGAGGTTCCAGGGCGACAGCACCAAGGGCTTCTCTGAGAGCGCGTTCGCCCGTACCCGAAGCGCAAGGCGGATATGCGCATCGTGCAGATAATTCGGCGAGCAGATGCTGATCCAGTCAATCTTTGAGCCCTCGCCGCCGCGGCGCAATTTCTCGAGGAACCGATCGAAGCGCTCGATCTCGCGGAAGAAGCGAGCCTCCGGAAAATGGCGATCGAGGACGCCGACAGAATCGGACGGATCGGTCGCCGCGACCAACTCACCCCCGACGCGATGGATGGCCTCGAGATGGCGAGGGGCGACGAATCCGGCGACACCGATGAGCGCAAATCGCGTCATGGCTTCCTAAAAGACGCGCTCCGGCACGAAGATGAGATCGCCGGCGCGGAGCGGGATGTCGTTGGCTCCGCCGCGCGTGATGCGGGTGATCGAGACGATGATACGCCGCACGCTATCGCCCTCTCTCCGGGTGAGTACGACCTCGCCGGCGTTCGCGATGGACGTAAATCCGCCCGCGAGCGAGATGGCCTGAACGATGGTCATCCCCGAGGTGAGCGGAAAAGTCCCCGGACGCGCAACGGAGCCAATCACGCTCACCCGCTTGGAAGCGAACTCTTCGACGAGCACACTCACCTGCGGCCGCCTTAAATATCCGCGCGATTCGAGCTCCTCCGCGAGATGTTCGCCGAGCCCGACGGGCGTCTTTCCCTCGGCCACGACCCTGCCCAGGAAAGGAAATAAAAAGGTCCCATCGTCGCCCACTTGATGGGTGCCGCTCAGTTCGTCCTCGCCGTACACCCGCACGGTGAAGAAATCACCCACACCGAGGCGGCTGTCGACGGCCTGAAGCTCGCTCTCCTCGCCGAGATACGGATCGCTCTGAGGTGCGCCGCATCCAAGCGACGAGAGAAGTCCAAGGGCAATCGATGCGATCAGTAAAAGACGCGACATCCGAGGAAAGCTTCGTATTTCACGAAGGAAGAGGGGACGGGAAGGAGCGGTGTGATGACAAAACGATTGTACTGAAAACCGGTCTGATCCCAAGTCACGCCGCCACTGGCGGTGATGGCGATCCAATCGCGGATCCGGTATTCGGCGCGGAGCCTTCCATCGACAACAACGTCCGTCCGCTCCGTCCTTCCGCTCAAATCAAGCGGGGCGCCATAAGCGTTGAGGACCGTGCCCGAGGAGAGGTAACCCGCCCAGAACGTGAACCCGAGGAGGAAACGCCGCGCGAGGATGGCCTCGATATCGAAGAGGCCGCGATCGAGTGTATAGTAAAGCCCCGAGAACGAAGGATGGATGCCGCGATCGTAACCGAACTTCACGGTGAGCGATTCGCGCGGGGTGAGCGTGAGCTGCGCGCGTCCGATCACCGTTTCCACTTCGGAAAGCTCGGGCGCGCGCATGATATAAGCCGCGCCATAACCGATCTCGGCAAGAAGGGAGAGCTTGGGCGTGAAGCCGCCGTTCATGCCGACCACGGCATTGACGCGCGTATTGTCCGCGAGCCGCACCATATAGCTCGGGTGATGAAGATTTTCGGGCGCAAAGCCGTAATAACCTTGGTGGGTGGCCTCGCTTCGAAAAAAGAGCAGCGTGCGCGGGAAGAACTGCCAGAGCATCTCGAAGCTTCCGCGGCTCGCCACATTGTTCAGGTAAGAAAACGAGGCGTCTTCAAAGATGTTGAAGATGAAATCGAAGCCGATGCGCGCGGTGAAGACCTCGCCCGGGGTGGCGAGTTTGAGGAGCGCGCCCGCAACGTTCGAGTGGTAGGCGTATGTCCCGGCCCCATCAAAGGCGAAGGGGCGGATGTTTCGACGGTAGCGATCGTGGATGGTGAAAGAGAAGCGACCGTCGGGTCGGATGGTGAGGTTGAAATCACCCTGCGCCGCGACGTTCGTTCGATGTGTCGCGTGGAAGTAATGATAAAAGGGCGCCGCGAGCCCAAGGCGGAACGCGATCTTCCGCTCGACATCCGTCCCAGCCGAATCGTCGAGCGAAGCACGGCGCTCGCGTGAAAGTGTCGAGATGTCGAGATGCGGCGCGATCCGGAGGATCATGCTGTCGACATGCTGCCCCGAGGGGCTCAGGTAGAGGTTCGAGTCGTAGCCGAGCTCGACACCAAGCCCGGGATGCCACTCGATGTTTCCGGTTCGAAACCCCGGCCCCTCTTTCCCCTCACGGTCCTCGAGCCAAGCCTGTGCACCGGCGCTTGTCGGAAGCGCCCCGCAGATGACAAGCGACACCGCGGCCAGGATCAGCCCAAGAAATCTTCGCGTCGGTGTGAATAAGGGGGAAGCCACGATCTTAGGTACTATGCGCGAAGGGGCCGCGCCTCGTCACGAAAACTCTGACGGAGCGCCTCAATCTGCCGGGCTCGTCGGGGGAGGAAAGAAAGCGTAGGGGTAGGCTTGGATGATGTCGTAACGCTGGGGATCGACCGCGGGAAGGCGGGTGCCATCGACTTCGACGGTCACGCGCGTATCGCCCGTCTCGAAGACGTCTTGCCCAATGCACTGTCCCGCCTCCTGGCGGAGAAGATCGATCTTCTGCTGGAGCACAGAGAGGACGGTGTACTCATGGCTCGCTCGCGTCGTATCACCGGCCTCGAGTGCCGAACGGAGCGCATCGCTTCGCCCCTCGGCCGCGCTCGCGTTCGCGCCGAGCTGAGAGAGCTTATCGTTCAGGCAGCTCATGCGGATGAGGTCACGCTCGGAGCGAGATTGCTCGATCATCCGCTGGACAGCGGTCGTCGCCTGCTCCGCACTCGAAAGCACGCCCTCGGCGAGCGCAAGCTGCTCGGCGGTCGTCGGGAGACGCTCCGCCGGGGGCTCGTCCTGCGCTCGGAGCACGCCGCTCACGAACGCGGCGAGCAAAAATGGCGCAGCGAAGAGCGTCGCGATGGGCTTCGGGGTTAGTCGCTTCAAGAAATCACCGCTTTCCTTGTGGAAGTATCGGTGGAATGGCCCCGTGTGTCAACGGAGCGTTGCGAAAGCCGCGCCAGTCTTGTGTGGGGAGAGAGCGGATAGATCCCCCGCGAAATTAACGAAAATTTAATGATCCGTTAACACTCCCCACGGCGCCGGACCCTAGGTTCTAGAGCGTGAAAAAATCCGCAGCATTCGCACTCCTCGCGCTTTCCCTCCTCCCGGGCTGCGAGGAGGCCTCCGCAGTCGAAGATGCAGCCGCATCGACGCGCTTTGAGCCACCCTACCGAGTCGATGAGCAGGACCCCAGCCGGCTCATCGTCCGCCGCGATCTCGCTATGCGCCTCGTGACCGCGCCTGCTGAGTCAAGCAGCGTCGCGAGCGATCTCATCGGCTTCGGCCACCTCGAATTTGCTCCGGGCGCCGCCTACTCGGTCAAAGCGCCCTTCGACGGCTTTGTAGAGAAGGTTCATGTCGACGTCGACGATCTCGCCGATGTGGGGACGCTTCTCGCGACGCTCCGAAGCCCTGAGCTTGCCACCATCCGCGCCGATCTCTCAAAGCTCGCCGTGAAGATCCGCGCCGAATCGCTCAATGTGAAGCGCCTCGAGCCGCTCGTCGTCGATGGGACGGTCGCCGAACGAGAGCTCGTCGAAGCGCGCGCACGCCTCGACGCCGCGCGCTCTGAAGAGGCCGGGCTTCGCGCGGCGCTGAAAGCGGCAGGCGTGAACGGCGGCAAAAGCGATGTCCTGCACCTTCGCTCGACCCTCCGAGGCAAGGTCCTCAGCCGCAACATCTCTCCCGGAGAGCGCGTCTCTGCGGAATCCGGACCGCTCTTTACCATCGGCGATCCCGATCAGCTCGTCGTCCGCGCCTCCTTTCCCGAACGCGACTCGCTTCTCCTACGCGAGGGCGCGCGTTGCTCATTTGCTGTTCACTCGCTGAGCGGTCGCGTTCATCAAGGCACCATCACGAGGATCGTTCGTTCGGTCGATCCAAAGACCCGCGCGACCGAAGCGATCTGCGAGACCGACGGACCCGTCGAGCGGCTCAGCGCGCAGATGGTCGCGCGCGTCACGGTCGAAGTTGTGAGCGAGGAGCGCACGATCATCCCGCGTTCTGCGCTTCTACTGCGGCGAGACGATCCCGTCGTCTTCCTTGAGCTTGAGCCGGGCGTTGTGGAGCGGCGCGTCGTCCGGCCAGGTATGCAAATCGGCGATCGCGTGCAGATCCTCGAAGGCATCGCCCGTGGCGACCGAGTCGTCGTCGAAGGTGCGGTGCTCCTCGATGGCGAGCTCGATGTCCTTCTCTAACGCGCAGCCATGAAAATTCTCGAGAGCCTCGTCCGCTTCGCGATCGCGCGCCATCGCATCATCCTCTTTCTGACCGCCGTCTTCCTCATCATTTCCGTCCAAGCTTTCCGCTCGCTCCCCATCGAGGCATACCCCGATCTCACCGATCCGATGGTGGAGATCGTGACGGTTTTTCCCGGGCAAAGTGCCGAGCGAGTGGAACGGATCGTCACGCTCGAGATCGAGCGCGTTGTGGCGGGGACGCCTGGCCTGACCAATCTCCGCTCGGTCTCGGTCTTCGGCCTTTCGCTCGTCACGCTCCGCTTCGAAGACGGGACGGTCGAGCGAATCAACCGCGCTTATGTCGCAGAACGGCTGCGTGAAGCCGAACTGCCCGAAGGCGTCGAAGCACTCCTAGGCCCCGAAGCTTCGCCGGTCGGGCAGATTCTTCGCTATACGGTCCACGGGCCGCGCTCGCTCAAAGATCTCCGCGCTCTTCAAGATTGGACGATCGAAAGGCGGCTCCGTTCGGTTCCCGGCGTCGCCGATGTCGTCACGTTCGGTGGATTTGAACGGCAGTATACGGTCCGGATCGATCCCGTTCGGCTCGCTTCGGTGGGCATCACGGTCGCCGAGGTCTTTGAGGCGCTCGAGCGCACCAATTCCAGCGCGGGTGGAGGTTATGTCGGCATCGGCTCTCAGGAGTTCATCGTCCGCGGGCTCGGCACCATTCGCGATCCACGAGAGCTCGGGCATACGCTGATTCGCGCCGAGGGCGGCGTTCCCATCCGGATCAGCGATGTCGCCGATATCGTCGAAAGCTCCACGCCGCGGCGTGGAGCGGTCGGAAGGAATCTCGACGATGAGGTCGTCGAAGGCATCGTACTTCTGAGGCGCGGCGAAAACCCGAGTCGCGTCCTCCAGGCGCTTCACGAAAAAATCGAAGAGCTCCACGATGGCGTGCTTCCTCCCGACACTCGGATCGAAATCTTCTACGACCGCCAGGATCTTGTGAACCAGACCCTCAAGACCGTGGGGCGAAATTTGCTTTCGGGCGCGCTCTTCGTGGTCCTCATCGTTTTTGCTTTTTTGCGCTCGCTCCGCGCGGCACTTCTTGTGGGTACGCTCATCCCGCTCACGCTCCTCTCTGCATTTCTTGGTCTCCGCGCGCTTGGGATGAGCGCAAACCTCATCTCGCTCGGCGCGATCGATTTCGGCATCCTCGTCGAGCCGGCGGCGGTCTTGCTCGAATCGACGCTTCACGTCTGGGCGATGCTCTCCGTCGCCAAAGGCGGCGCGCTGGGACTCGAAGCGCGCCGAAAGGGAATCATTCAAGCGGTAAAAAGTGCCGCACGTCCCATCCTCTTTTCGACCTCAATCATCCTGATCGGACTGCTGCCTCTCTTTCTCCTTGAGCGCGTCGAAGGGCGCATCTTCGCGCCCATGGCGTATACCTACGTCTTCGCGCTCATCGCGGCGCCCGTGTTTTCGTTCACCCTCATCCCCGCCCTCATCCACCTTACGATGCACGGCGCCATCGATACGGGGGACGGTTTCGTGATGCGGCGCCTTCGGCCGCTCTATGCGCGCGTGCTTCGCGGTAGCCGCAGACGGCGTGCGCTCACGCTCTCAGTCGCGGGGCTCATCTTTTTCTTCATTGCGAGCTATGCGAGAGGGATCGGGACCGAGTTTCTCCCCGAGCTCAATGAGGGCGGACTTTACATCACAGCGGTCTTTCCATCGACCATCGCGCTCGACGAGACGCGCCGCCACACGCCAGCGATCCGCGATAAAATCCTCGCCGTTCCCGAGACGGATGAGGTGCTCATCCATATTGGACGCCCCGAAGACGCTACGCAGATCGAAGGGCCGAATAACGCGGAGTTTTTCGTCAAGCTCAAACCAGAGAAAGAATGGAGGCGCGGCGCGACGAGGCTCAGTCTCGAGGAGGAGCTGCGTGAATCGTTCGCTGAAATCCCCGGCGTTCAGTTCAACTTCTCGCAACCGATCACCGATCGCGTCTTCGAAACGATCAGCGGGATCATCGGCCAAGTCGTCGTCAAGATCCGGGGGGAGGATCTCGATGCCGCGGCGCGCGTCGCGGAGGATGCACTCCACGCCCTCCGACGTGTCGAGGGCATCACGGATCTTTCGCTATATCAGGCGGGGGAGATCCCTCAGATGCGCATCAACCTCGATCGGGAGAGGCTCGCCGCTCGCGGGCTTCATGTGGCGGACGTCCAGCGAACGATCGAGATTGCGCTCGGCGGTGCCATCGCAACAGAGGTCTGGCAAGGTGAGCGGCGATACGGCGTGAGCCTCAAGCTCCCCGAATACATGCGCCGCGATAAGGAATCCATCGGCCGTCTCGTCGTCGGAAGCGAGGACAATCGCGTGATGCTCGCCGAGGTTGCCGATATCGACACAAGCGAGCGTGGGCGAGCCGCCATCTGGCGCGAGGATCACGATCGCTTCATCGCCCTCAAGTTCAACGTCCGTGGTCGTGATCTGGGATCGACCGTTGCCGACGCACGCGAAGCGTTTCGCAATGCCGTGCCCGTACTCCCGGATGGATTGCGCGTCACTTGGGGCGGAGAGTTCGAGAACCAGCAGCGTGCGATGGAGCGTCTCGCCTACGTCGTCCCCTTCACGATCTTCTTGATGCTTCTCTCTCTCTTTATGAACTTCAAGCGCTGGAGGCCCACGTTGATCATCGCCACGCTTCTGCCCATCGCGGCGATCTCGGCGGTCGCGGCGCTTCGTTTGAGCGGTGAGATCTTCTCCGTCTCATCGGCCGTCGGGTGCATCACTTTGCTCGGACAGCTCGTCCTCCTTGGCGTCTTGATGTGTACGCGCATCGACGAGGCCGCGGAGCGGGGAGAGGAAGATCCCGTGCTGAGCGGCGCCCTCGATGCGCTGAGACCGATTCTCCTCATGTTCGCTCTCGCCGCCTTTGGGCTTCTTCCCCTCGCCCTTTCGCAAGCGATGGGGAGTGAATCGCAGCGGCCTTTTGCGCGCGCATTGATTGGCGGACTTTTGATGAGCCTCCCCCTCGTGCTCATCCTCCTTCCGGTCCTTTATCGGCCCGTAGAACGGACGGCGCGTCACCTCCCGCCACTCGCGCTCACCCTGATGGCCGCGGCGGGGCTTGGCCTGATGCCTTCCGCGGCCCGTGCCGACAAGAACGAACAAATCGAGGCCTCCACCGTCGACAGTGAAGAAACGAAGCCACAGAACGCGAAGCTCATCAGCGAGGCCGAGCTCATCCGGCGCTGGCTCGAGTCGAGCCCCGAAGCCAAAGCCATCCGCGCCGAGCTCGGAGCCTCGCGATTCGATCTCGTGACGGCGCGACTCTTTGACAATCCTGAGCTTGGACTCGATGGGAGCTTCCTCCTTTCGGGAGAGCCGCCAGACGGAAGGCGAAATTTCGGAGCCGATCTAAGCTGGCGCCTCCCGCTTGTCGGCGAGCGAAGGGCACGGATACGCGCCGCCGAGAGAGCGCTCGATGTGGCCGAGGTGGAGGCAGCCTATCGACTTTGGCTCGGCGCTTCCGCGATCCGTGAAGCGGCAGTCGCAGCGGCTTTTGCGAGGGCACGGCTCGAACTGATCGACGCGATCCTCGATGAGCTCAAAGGAGTCGAGCGAATCGTGAGTGCGCGCGGAGCCGCTGGCGTCGATCCCCCTTTCGATGCGCTTCGGGTCGAGCTCTCGCTCGAGACGCTCATCGCGGAACGCGGCGATGCGTTCACAGATCTTTCGGAAGCCGAGGCGCTCCTCCTCTCGATGATCGCCGATCCCGCCCTTCAATCGATCCAGCTCAAGCCCGAATCGCTCACTGGATTTGAGGGCAGCGCGAGCTTCGAGGAGCTTCGAAAACTCGCTTTCGAACGCCGCCCCGATCGACTGCTCGCTGAACGCGGCATCCTCGCGAAAGTTGCTGCGATCACGCATCTCAAGCGAAAAGCGCGACCTGCCCCCGAGCTCAACGTTGGCACCTACATTACGCGCGAATCCAATAGCGCAAACCTCCTGACGGGCCTCCGACTCCCCCTTCCCATCTCGAATCGCCATCAAGGCGAGATCGGCCGTTCACGCAGGGAGGCCGACGCGCTTCGCCATGAGATGCGAGCGATCGAAGCGCGGATCGAGGCCGAACTCCTCGGCGCATACCAACGAAAAGAGCGCGCTCGCGCCTCACTCGAGCGCTATCAGCAACGAGGGAGCCAGCTGGCCGAGGCGCTCCTCGCCCGGGCAAAGCGCGCGTATATCGGCGGAGGCTTCACCATCGTCGAGCTCCTCGACACCTACGTCGCCGTTTGGGAGGCGCGGCGACAGGAGCTCGAGCTCAAGCGGGAGCTCGCGCACGCCGAAGCTGAGCTCAGCCGAGTCGTCGCCGCCGATTTTTCGGCCGAAGGAACGCGCTAGGCCGAGCTTGGTGCGCGCTCCGTCCTGCGCTTGCCCCGAGCTCCCGGGCCGCTAGCTCTGGAGCTGGAAGACGAAGGGATAGCTGAAGGTCACGCTTCCTCCGCTCGGTCCATCCGAGAAGCGGAAACGGCTCACGGTGCTCGTCACGCAGTTGGCGACTTCATCGCTCCCGGTCGTATTTTCGAGCGCGCGCGCGTTGGTGACCGTCCCATTGGGCTGAATGGTGAACTCAACCCGCACGCGTCCTTCGGCCTTCGGATTGCTTCGGAGCGCACGATCGTAACAGGATTTGATCGCTGACATACGGCTCCGCACCATTTCGAGCACCTTCGAGGCATCGAAATCGCCTGAGCCGCCCACAGCCGAACCCTTCGCCGCGCCGACCTTTCCGGTGACGGCCTTTTCGGTCGGGCCCTTCGTCGTAATCTGCTTTCCGCCGCCGCCGCCCTGGGTGATCTCACCAAGGCTGCCGGTCTGTCCGCTCCCGCCGCCGCCTTCTCGCGCTCGGAGCTGTCCCGCGCTCGTACCATCGGCCGCGGCAACTCCTGCCGCCGAGGCAAGAACGTCCATCGCGTTCGACGTCACGGCGCCGGTCGCAAGCGCATCGGCGAGCGCGCCGCCACCATCGCCAAGAACGCCCATGATGAGGCTCTCGGCACGTGCCGCTGCCGATGCGACGATGCGAGCCTTTGCCTCGGAACGTTCGGCCGCGCTCGAAGGAGCATCGCTCGGCGCCGAGGGCCGAGAATCGCTCGGAGTCGAAGGCCGCGTCGGCGCTTCGACAACTTCCTCCGCGGCCTCATCGCCTTCCTCATCATCGATGGGATCGACATCAAGCGGCTCGACGGGAGCCGGGGGCTCATCGAAGAGGAGGCGCGCGAATTGCGGGGGGACGCCGACCTCGGTCGCCTCAACCACCGGGTCGAGGGCCTCGAGCATGATGCCCGAGCCGAAGAAGAAGAGGAAGCTCGCGACGAGGAAGCTCGTGAACGTCCAGTCGATTTGGTTGGCGTAGCCCGAACGGATGGCTGCCGGAAGCTTCGGCTTTGGGAGCTCGACGGGCGCGTCAACGAACTGAAAGAGGAAGGTGAGCGAGCCAATCGTGATGCGGCCCTTGGCCTGATCGCTCAGCTTGACCTGGAAATAATCACCCGCATCGCGAGCGCCGCCGGTGCGGCGGAGCTCATCGAGCTGCGAGATCCCGCCGGCGAGCGCGAGCCGCCCGCTCATCCGATCGGTGAAGTTCAGAATATAGTCGTCGCCGACAAGCTGAAAAAGCGCAAAGCGGGTCGGGAAACCATCCGCCTTGATGACGAAATGGTTGTCTTCGGCGGTACCGATAAGGACCGTCTCGCGCTTGCGGATCACGCGCTCTTCGATGATCGTCCCATCGCGGAGCAACCCGATGCGGAGCACCTTGCCTGCCGGGCGCGCGCTCCCGTCGACGGCGCGCATCGCCATCGTCATCGCTCCGGGACGGTTCGCGTGTTTTTCGTTCGTCTCTGACATCGGAGTTGAGTCTACACCCGCTCGGGGCTCAGGTGAGAGCCCGAATCAAAGGAAACGGCGGGGGTTGATAGTATCATCATTTTAGGGCTTAGGGAATTTCATCGTGCGGAGGGTCCGCCTCTTCATCGAAGCGGGCGGCGTCCGGAGATTCTTCGTCGCCGTGTTCCGTACCGAGCGCGAGCTCCTTGAGCTCAAAAACGCTCACCAGCTGTGCGTACGCCGATAGCTCGGCTGAAAAGCGACGCTGCAACATCCGCGCGCTCACCCGGGATAGAAGCGAGACTCCAAAGCCCGTGAGTAGGGCAAAAAGCGCGACCTCCATCTTCCCAGAAGAGAACGAGGGATCGGCAAGTCGCTCAAGGGGCTGTGGCGCGGATGAAGAGATGCCCGTGATGCCTGCGAGGGCGACGAAAAGCCCGAGGAGCATCGCACCCGTTCCGATCAGCTTGAGTCGGCTCAGGATAGACTCAAAACGTGCGCGCCGCTCGAGACCGCGCTCACGGACAAGGAGCGAGCCGCGTTCGACCTGGAGTGCCTCGCCGAGATCTCGAGCGAGCCGTGCGTCGGCATGGCTTAGCTCAGCAATCTTCAGGGGATCCTCGAAATCCTTTTCGACGGCTCGCAAAAAGCGCGGATAATCGAGCGCATCCGCCCAGAGCTCGCTTCGGATGAGGCGAAGCACATACGCTGCGAGGGCGATCGTGCCGCCCGCAAAGATCGCGACAATCGCGATCAAAAAGGCTCCTCATCAAGCGCGCGGACGATCTCTTCGAGAAAGCTCGTCCTGAGCTCCATCACCTCATAACCGAGGTTTGAATGCTGGAGGATATAGAAGGCTGTGGGTGTCTGAAGATCACCCTTGATGACGACATCGTCGAGCTCGATCACCTGCGGCCGCCGCTGCTCTTGTGCCTCGCTCGAGGGGGGAACGAGGCCAAAGAGCGCGGCCATCCAAAGCGCGAACGCCGCCGATCTAATCAAAGAAGAAAATCTCATCCTCATCTTCTTCCTCCTCGGCGTCCTCTCCCGCCTCGCGGCGGCGCGCCTCTTCCTCTTCCCTGCGCCGCGCATCCTCGATGCGCTGGATGCGCCGGCCGAGCGCTGCGAGATATTCCGCCGAAGGATCGTCGCGCGCGATGCGCGAACCCATCAAATCGCGATAGGTCGTGAACGCCTTTCGCGCGAGGTTCAAGATCGCGAGCTCATCGAGATCGCCGAGTTTGAAATTCGGCGCCTGGTACATCAGGCCGAGATTGAAATGCGCCTCGGCGAGATTCGGGTTGCTCGCGAGCAAGCCGTCGAGGATGGATTTCGCCTCCTCCCAGCGGCCCGCTCCGCGATAGGCGTCCGCGAGGATCAGCCGGACCGGCGTCGAGCTGGGGAGCACGCGATCGGCCACGCGGAGATGTTCGATCGCGTCATTGTAGTTTCCAGCGCCGAGCTCCTGCCTGCCGAGCGCCACTCGCGCCTCCGCATAATCCGGCCTCAACTCGACAGCCCTTCGAAATTCAGCGATCGCCTCGCGCGTTCGTCCGGGCTGCTTTTCGAGGAACTCGCCATAAGCGAAGCGAAGCTCCGCGTCATTGGGCGCGATCTCGAGCACCTGGCGGAGGATGGATTCGCCGAGCTCTTCGCGCTTTTGTGCGAAGCTGAGCTCCATCAGCGCCTTGAGCGTGGGGACATGGCGCTCATCGCATTCGAGCGCGCGGCGCGCGACGGACCACGCATCGTCGTAGCGCTTATTTCGAGTAAGCAGTTCGACGAAGAGCGCTTGGAGCTCAAGGTTGGTGCGATGCTCGCGCGCGAGGTGGTCGACGAGCGCATAAGCGTCCGGGAGCGCGCCTTGGGCGAGATGCGCAAGCGCGAGACCTCGTACAGCCGGCGTATAATCGCTCACGATGGCGAGCGCGCGGCGATAGTATTCCATGGCCTCCGCTCGCCGCCCTTCGCGCTCCGAAATCACTCCGAGATTGTAGAGCGCAGGATAGGCACGCGGATCGTCTCGGAGCGCATCCTGAAGCGCGCTTCGAGCCTCATCGTGCGCGCCGCGACGTGCATAATCGACGGCTTCGTTGATGTGGCGTTTTGTGCTCTCTCGAAGCTCGGGCCATGGCGTCCGGGCGCACTGCTCTTCGCGTGTCGCGCCCCAAGGGTTTTCGTCGATCTCCTCTTCGTCCTCGTCTTCTTCTGAAGACTCGTCCGGATCGGGCGCTGGCACGACGTCGCTCCCTTCCCCCGTCCCATCCTTGCCTTCATCACCGAGTTCTTCAGGACGCTCGGGGCCCTCGTAGGGTGCCGCGGGAACGACGATCTCACCGCCTGCGCTTGGCTCTTCAATCGGCTCATCGGCGCCACGGCGCTTCCCGCACGCGGTCAGTCCTAGGAGGAGCATCAGGAGAAGAAGCACTCTCATCTCACTTCACCTCCTCGAGCGGTGCGCTCTTCGCGTCGTCTGGAAGCTCGAGCAGCTGCCCGCGCGGGGCGCGCGTGAACTCGCCATCGCGGTACGACTCGAAGGTCGGATCGACTTGCTGATGATCCTCGATGCATGAGGCGATCCGCTCATCACCATAAGCTTGGAGCCGATCGATGGCGAGTCGAGTGATCTCGTTGTCGAAGCTCGTGGCGCGAGCGACACGCGAAGCGAGCGCGTAACGGACGACGGCGAGGCATTCAAAGGGCCGCACTTGCGCGTCGAGCACTTGGCGGATGCGATCCTCGATCATAAAGCGGATCTCTTCGCGATCCTCGGGCGGGAGACGCCGCATCTCGGCCTGGAGATCCTGGGGGGTCACGAAGGGGAGCTCGAGCACCATACGCACAAGGGCCTCGTAGACCCTTCCCTGCCTCACATACGCCGCGATGATCCACGCCGGGCGGTTGTAACGGAGCACGGGCTCGTACTCATCTCGGAGCGCCGTCGCACGCATCCCCGCCTGCTCGATCTGCGCGAGCAGCTCCCGGACATAGTCCTCGAGCGTGCGCGGGGTCGACATCGTGATCTTGGTCGCCTCGAACGCTTCGATCTCATCGACCAAGCGGAAATGCGCCTCGGCCGCATATTCGGCTGCAACCGAACCCGGCGGAAGCCGCGACTCATTGAACGCGCTCACCGTCGCCCGAAGCGCCGCCTCATAATCGCGGCGCTGCGTCGCCGAAGCACGCATGGCGGCATACGCCTCCGCGATTCGGAAGTTCGCTCGGATCACAAGCTCGGCCGCCGAGGGATCGTTTCGGTATTCGTTGATGAAATCGCGCATCGCACGGATGCCGCGGTGCCGCCCGACGATTCCTCATAGGTGATCTCCGCAATGCGGTAGAGCGCTAGTCTTCGCGTTTCGGGATCGGTGACCTCTCGATGGACTCGTTGATAGTACGTTCGCGCCTCGCGGTTGCGGCCAAGTTGCTCGAGGATGATCGCCGTATTGACCAACGCATCGGCGCGGCGCGTGATGATGCGCGGATCGGTCGAGTTCGCAAAACGCGGTGAGTCGGCGAGGATGCCGTAGTTGGTGATGGCGCGATCGAAATCGAAGAAACGGTTCGCGCTCACGGCAAGCTGGAAATAGGCATTCGAGACGATGTTGTCGAGCGTGCGCTGCTCGTCTGGATCGTCGCTTCTCCGCGGAGCCACCTCATCGATGATGCGCTGATAGAGCCGCGAAGCCGACTCGAAACGCTGCGTCTTAACCAGTGCCGAGGCTGCGAACTCGAGCGCAATGGGCGCCTGAGGGTTGTCGGGCGTGCGGTTAACCGCCGCAACGAGGAGCGTGGCCGAACGCTCGTAGAGGCGCGTGCGCTCATCGCCTGGAGGCAAGAGCTCGGCCTGCTCATAGAGCTCGATCGCGCGGCGGTATTCGATGGCGGTGCGGATGCCGCTCGCACGGCAAAGGGGTTGCTCCGCGAATTCGGGACGCGAGCAGTCGATGGGGGCATCGGGCGATGCGCCGAAGCTGCACTGTCGTTTTTCGAGTGCCGAGGCGAGCTCCTCAAGTTGATCATTATCGCCGAGCTGAATCGCCATATGCGTGAGGCTCTCCCAAGCGACGCGTCCGGTATCGTCTGCTTGAGGGCCTTCGCAGCGCTCGTTGAAAATCCGAAGAAGTCGCGCGCGGCTATGATCCCAATATCCGTACAGGTAGAGCAAGATGGCGTTGTTGTAGTCGTAGACTCCGCGGAGCTGCTCCGTATCCTGCGAAGGCTCGACCCGTGCGAGATACATCTCATGCGCCTGCGCGAGGCGTTGAACGAGCAGCGGCATATCGACCGGACTCACCCGCGGAGGACTTCCTTCGGGCGGCGGAGGTTCGTCGCGGCGAATCACCCTTCCCTCTTCCTCGGCACGCTCGAGGAGTCGTTTCAGCGATTCGACCACCATCCTCGCGGCCTCGCTGAGGTAGCGATCGTCGAGATTCGAATCTCGAACCGCCGCGTATTCGGCCGCCGCCTCCTCGTAGCGCTCGGACCAAAAAAGCGCGTCCGCAAGGTTAAGATGAAGTTCGTAGGCCTCGAGGTGATTCGGATAGCGGATGAGGTAGGCGCGATACCCATCGGCCGCCCGCTCGTAATACGCCTTGGCGTCGAGACACTTGGCGATGTCCTCGAACTCGATGCATTCGCCGCGGAGGCGCTGCGCTTGGATGTGCTGGTGAACCGCCGTCCGGATGAGCGCGTTCTCCGCGAGCTGTTCGGCTTCCCGGAGCTCCTTCGGGTGTTCTAGATTCGCATTCCACCAATCGCTGCCCTGGACGTACGAGGAGAGCTCGGCAAGGACCTTCATCTCCTCTTCGAACTCATGCTCTTCGCGGTACGCCTCAGCGATGCGGTCGAGATAGTGCGGGACCTGAAGGTGATTCGGCCATTTTCTTAGTGCGACACGCCAGACATCGACCGCGCGAAGGAAAAGCGCATCGTTGAAATAGACATCACCCAACCGGAAGTACGCCTCGGGCGTCCACGGCCGGTCCTGCGGCAAAAGTCGAGGATCCTGAATGCGCTGAAGCCCCGAAGGCAGCCCTTCGCGCTCGTCGGGGATTTGGTTTTCATTCCAATCGTCGTACGCGAATGAAAGCCCGATATATTCCATCGCCTCGGGGCGGAGCATCGAGCCCTCGCGTCCAGTAAGTCGCTGCCGCTCATCCGACCAATCGATGAGCTTGGCGAAATACTCGATGGATTTTTCGTACTGACCGCCGCGATAGAAAGTCCACGCAATCTTATAAAGTGCGAGGTTGTAGTTCTGATCGTCCGGCCAGCGGAGAATTTGCTGATAGGCGCTGTAGGCGAAACTCAGACTGTTCAGATCGATATAATCGTCGAAGTGGTATTCGCCGATTCGGAACCACGTCTCGGTTACAAAGCGCGCATCCTCCCGGACGGGCTCACATCCCTTGTAGCGATCGATGAGTTCTCGGCCCATCCGAGGCATCGTCTCGTTGAGATGGAGCGCGGGATGGCGCGGAACATAGGGTCGTTCTTCCCCGGGGAGCGGCTCGGGAGGCGGATTCGGATACTTGAACTCATTGGCACAAACAAGGGCGAGCCACGCTTCGAGCGCCTCACGCATCCGGGCCATCTCATTGAGGCAATAGCCGATCAGATAATAGACACCGTCGACCCGTTCATAGTCAGGATATTGCCTGAGCAGCCTCTGATAGAGCTCGACGACGGGCATGAGATCGGGATCGGCATCGCTCTGGTCGCCGGGATCCTCACCGCGATCGAGCGCCTCCTGGATCTCATCGACCCGCTTCTGGGCGTTGTACTTCGCGCGCTCGAAATAGAGCTCGCCGAGGCGGAACATCGCATCCGCCGTGTATTCGTCCGAGTCGGGATAGCGCTTGATGAAGCGCTCGAACTCGCGAATGGCCGACTCCCTCGCTTCGGCGAGGCGCTCCGATTCCGCGTCGATCCGCTTTCCGTAATAAAGGCTCCTCGTTCGTCTCTGCCGGAGATAGTCGCGCTTCAGAATCGAGGTGACGAGATCGCGATAGCTCGCCCCGGCTCGCTCGTAGTTGTTGACCTCGTGCTCAAGAAGGCGCAGCGCCTCGACCATTTCCGGAGAAGGCGGCGGCCGATCGTCTTGGCGAGGTCGTTTGGTGATTTGAAGAAAGCTCGGGAGCTCGAGCTCTGAGACCGAAGCCCATGGCGACTCTTCGACCGCAGGGTGCTCCTCGATCGGAGCCGGGCCGCGATGCTCCGGTGCGCGATCGCCGCCCGAAGACGGCTCGCTCGAAGGCGGACGTTCTCCTTCCTCGATAAGCTCGATGATCGGTAGCGACGAATCCCCGTTTTCGTCTTGGCCGCTTCCATCGCTTTGAGCCTGAAGCGTCGCTGTCCACCCCAAGCCGATGAGGAAAACGAGCGAGAGGACCGAACTCAGTCCGAGGAGTCGTAGCCGGAGGAGCGCCTTCATCGCGAACCCTCCCCGGTCTCGTCCATCATGACCTCGTTGAATTCATTGTCGAGTCGAAGCAGCTCCAGCCGGCGATCGTTCGTCAGCTGCTCGAGGCGATCCCGATGCTGGTTTCGGATCGCCCACGCGATGTCGAGCTTTCCGACATCGGCCCGGATCACGAGCTCTTCGAAATGATCGCGGATGAGCAAAAAGTTATCGTGGGCGACCTCGGCGACGGCGATCTCGGCTTCCTCCGCGAGTTGTTCCAGGGATGTTGAGAGCGTGTCGAGCTTCGCGCGCTCTTCTTCGAGAACCTCGCGGATCTTCTGAACGCGCTGCTCGGCGATCCGCTCCATCGCATCCTCGCGTTCGTTGAGCGCCTCCTCGATACGCGCCATCCGAATGAAGAGCGCGTCGACGCCGTCGCGTCCGCCTCTGCCCAAGAGCTCGCGCTCGCGATTCGCCACCTCGAGGTATTCGCGGCGCAGATCCTCTTCTCGCTCGAGGCTCTGATCGCCGAGGCCCACTTGAAGGCGCAAGATGTCGAGCTCCCCACGGAAGGATTCGAGCATCTCCCGAAAAAGCGTCGCGGCAGCACGGTGGTTTTCCACCTCGTTGGAGACGCTCTCGCGCGAGGCTGCGTCGAGATCGCCTGCCGCCATGAAATGTTCCATCGCGGCGATCCGAGCTTCATTCCCCATGAGCTCGATCTCGAGCTTCTGAATCTCCGCACGGAAGGACTCGATCTCCCGCAGTGCCCCCTCGCGCCTAAGGTTGTACTCGCGCTCCTCCGAAGGCGCATCGCCAAGCATCGCCTCGAGCTCACGGCGCTTCGAGCGGAACTCGAGGACCTCGGAGCTCATGTCTCCGTGAATTGCCTCTTCGCGCTCGAGCAGCGCTCCCTTCACACGAACGAGTTTCGCTCGGAGGATCGAAGTCCGCTCACTTGCCGCGCGAAGATCGCCAAAGATGGCGATCGGACGCGCCCCGTCGAGAATGCCCTCGATACGGGCGGCAAGATGCATCGCTTCCTTCGCGTATTTTCGCGCTTCGATGAGATCGTTCATCACGCGGAGCGCGCGCTCGAAATCGCGGTTGGTTCGAATCCACGGGCGGATATGCGGCCCCAAGAACGATTCGAGGAGATGAAGCCCCCTCCCTGCCTTACGAGCTGCCGGAAGAACGCCCTCGGATCCCGCTGCTTCCGATAGATCTCATCGAGCTCACGAACGATGGGGGCGAAGCGATTCCGCACCTCGTCGAAAACGCGATCGGCCTCTTGAAAATTTTGATTGCGAAGGAGGAGATTTCCACGGAGGACATGCGCATCGGCTAGGATCGGATTTTCCGGATCCGTCATGGCGAGCACCTCGAGAGCGCGCTCTGCCTCGACCGAATCCCCGGCCTGGATGAACACCCACGCGATCTCATAAAGCGCCTTCGGAAAGTGGATTGAGCTGCGCGGGATCGATTGATAGGCGTCGATGGCCTCTTCGAGTCGGCTCTGCTCGTAGAGGATCCTCGCCTTGGCAAGGAGCGCGAGCTCGGCGGCTTGTCTCTCTTCGAGCTCTTGAGGCCGCACGCTCGCGGCCTCTTCAAATCGAGCGATCGCCGCGTCCAAATCGCCCTCGAGCACATGGATGCTGCCTTGATGGTATCGCGCTCGCGCGAACCATCGGCTATCGCTCGGAATCTCGCCGAACACCCGCGCGGCTTCCCGAAGGCGCGCGCGATCGAGGCGCCGCACCAGATCGCCATCGCGCACCTCCTCGTTGACGGCGATCCCGTACAGGTAGCGGCCGCGGTAATACGTCGAGGAGCCTCCGACAACGCTCGCTGAGCTTCGATCGAGGCGCGCAATCTCCTCTTCGATGCCGCGGAAATCGCGGGTGCGGAGTGCAATTTCGAGGAGCCTCCCGATGGCTTGATCAATGCGCGCTCGATAGGCGGAATCTCGCTCAGCCCTCGCCGTGAGTTCGCGGAAGTTCCGTCGCGCCCCGAAGAGATCCCCCGCTTGATAGAGCGACTCCGCGAGGAGATAGAGCGCGTCGGGTGCGGCGCGATGGTTGGGGTGGTTCTCGACGAGGTCGGTAAAGATGATGCTCGCGCGAAGCGGATCGCCGAGCTGCATCTGGATCTCGCCTTCAGCGATGCGCTCCTCAACATACGTTCGGCTCCGCATCTCTTCTTGACGAATGCTCGTGCTCAGAAGTTGAGCTGCTTCGGCCTCGATCTCGATCACGCGCCGCCCCGCGTCGGCGACATGCGGGGGGATCTCGGGCTGTGCCAGCGCGCTGGGAGCCTCGGTCCATGCGCTCGCGCCGAGCGCGGCGAGGAGTGCCCATCGAGCGAAGTTGGAGCTGGGGCAGCGGCCTTTGGCCCGCATCATCACTCGGCTTCCCTATCTCCTAGGTCGGAGACGCGATCCTCAACGCGTTCAACAAAGCGAAGGGCAGGTCGCTCTTCGAGCGGCGCTGTGGGCCCCCCTTGCTCGTAACCAACGACGCGGACGGTGATCGCGCGCCCCTCGGGCGCAGTGAAGGAATAGCTTGAGCGGACCTTGAAGCGATAGCCCTTGAGGTAGGTGAACATGCCGTAACCGTGGCCTTGGAGCTCGACGCTGACGGTAAGCGTATGCTCTCCCGGCACGATGGCGCCGTGAAAGACCTGGAGCATATCGCCCTCGATGATGCCCCCCTCGTCGTCGGCTCGACTAAACAGCGGCGCGCCGTCGAGCGCCACGACAAGCTGAACGAGCCGGAACGAAGGCGACATCTTATCTTCGTAGACGATGACCGCCTGGGAGCCGACGACTGCGCCTTCGAGCACCGTCTCCGCAAGGAGTGAGAGCCGCGCCTTCGAGCGGAAGATCTGTTCTTTGAGCTCGTTGATGCGCTGCTCGAGATCGCGGAGGCGCACCGAATACGTCCCCGCTTCCATGTCGGGCTCGGCACCGGCGTCGTGAGAGGTCCCCTCGCTCGAGCCTTCCTCTTCTACCGATTCGGCCGGCGGCGCCGCTCCGGCGGCTTGCTCGTCAGCGAACGTGCGGGTCTCGAGCAGCCCGAGGCTAAGAGTGAGCGCCAACGCAACCAATATCGCGCGCATGAACTGTCCTTCAGGGCTTACGGCATCCAAGTGAGTCTAAAGACGAGGGATCGTCGAACTCCAGCTTATATCAACGCGCTGATTTGCGGTCAACGGTGGACACCGGTTGGTCAGGAATTGCGTATTCGGTCGCGCTCTCCCTTAGACTCTAGCCCGTCCTCAAGGAATTTCGCATTCGATGCCCAAAATCTTTGGCAAAGACAAGCAGAAGGTTCGGATCGAGGAGCTTCGAGCGCTCCCCGATGAGCGCCTTTTTGCACGCTTTGCTGAAGGTGAGGCGGAGGCGTTCGGAGTGTTACTCGAGCGCTATCGCGCGCCGATCTACGGTTTCATCTGTCGCCAAATCAGCGATTCGCATGCAGGTGAGGAGCTCACGCAAGAGGTTTTTCTCCGAGCGATCGCCCGTGCTGAACAATTCCGGGGTGACAGTCGCTTTTCAACGTGGCTCTATCAGATCGCGCGAAACCTTGCGTTCGACCATTTGAGACGCATGAAGGTAAGACGACATGAGTCGCTCGACGCCCCCGATCGGCGCGGAGGCAGCGAAAGCCCGCGTGTCGATCGCCTCCGCTCTCGCGATCCGGGCGCCCTCGAGGCGCTGATGCGCGCCGAGCTCAGGGAACAGCTCGAATCGGCCATCGCGCGTCTCCCGGACGATCAGCGCGAGGTCTTTCTGCTCCGGCAAGTCGACGGACTCGCTTTTGGAGAGATCGCCCGGGTCGTTGATGCGTCTGAAAACACTGTGAAGAGCCGAATGCGATATGCCCTATTGAAACTCCGAGAGGAGCTTCGGCAGAACCACGCCGCCGATGAAGGCGGGCGCCGTGAAAGTGCACATCGGGATCAGGAGGTCCGATCTCCCGCACAGCGGGACGAAGAGACGATCGTAACAAAAGAAGCTGGCGAATCGGAGCCGAGACAATGAGCGAGCGGGAAAGAATTGACGCGTTGATCGAGCGCGCTCTCGACGATCTGGAAGAGAGTGAGATCGAGGCGATCCGCGCCGAGCTCGGAGAGGAGCCCGAAGCGCTCGAACAGTTCAACGATCTACTCGCCATGAAAGCGCTCGTCCCCGAGCCTCTCGCCCCCCCCACTTCGATGGATGCGCGCATCCTCGAAGCGGCGAGGTCCGCCGCAGCGTCCGCCCGAGGCGACGCCGACGCATTGGCGCACCGGGGGAGTGGAGCGCTCGGAAACCTCTCGCGATGGCTCTCTCGTGTCGTGCGCGGCCCTCAAGTCGCCATGGCGACGGTGAGCCTCCTCGTCGTCGCATTGAGCCTCTTCTTCGTCCCGCTTCGCGAGCGTGAGACCCGCGATGACGCTGATTCCGCGCTCACGCAAGCAACGCGTGAACTCCCGCGCAGCCCGAGCGGCACCGAGCTTCCCGAGGGTGAACCATTTATGAAGGTGGCGGGCGAGGGCGCCGAGGAGCCCTCCGCGAGCGCCACGGCGAGCTCGGCGGGTCTCTCGCGGCAGCGGAAGAGCACCGCACCTGGTGGTTCCCCGAAAGCGCAGGAACGAGCGAGCGCACCTCCGCGACTCGCTGCGAAAGAGAGCCCACCTGCGCAGGACGCGGAGCAGAGATGGCCAAGCGGTGACGCGATGGCCGGCGATGCAGCCTTGTCTCGCGCGCCGAGAAGCGCTTCGAGTGGTGCTCCCTCGATGGCAACGCGGCCGGCCCAAGGCGAAAGCAACGCCTCTGCCCAAACTGCGATGAGGGCGGCCGGCGAGAGCGTCTCTTTCAGCACGCCCAGCGCTCCCAGCGGGTCTGACGCGCGACGCGCCGAGAGCACACCAACAAAGCGAGATGAAGCAGCGTCCGCGCGCGAGGCCCATGTCGATTCGCTTCGCCGACTTGTCGAGCGCCGTGCCTATGGCGAGGCCATCCGGGTTGGGCGGGCTCTCCTCGGCACGCGAAGTGGCCGCTCCGACGAAATCGCGGAGATTCTCCTTCTTCTTGCGCGCGCCGAAAAAGGCGCCGGTCGATGCGATCGCTCGATGCCGCTCTATGAGCGCCTCGTCCGTGAGTATCCGGAGAAGGCCGGCGCAGAGGGGATCGTCGCCGAGATGGAGGCCTGCGCTGAGAGCGCCCGCTGAGCCACTCAAGCTCCGACGAGCTCAGCCCTCAAAGCCCTCGGCGCGTCATCGTCAGCTCGGTTCGTTGGCGCGCCAAAATCCTCGGATCCGGGAGCGAAGCAATGTCATGGGCCCTCTCAGTTCACGAGACCGACGCAGCGCCTCGACGAGGCTCTTCTCGGGTACGCGACCAAGAAGAGTGCCGCATTCGCCTCGCTCATCGATCAGCCGCACATGGACACCAATCGCCTCTGCCACGGCGATGAATTCCTTCAACCCATCGCGATGAATGCGAAGCGATTCGAGGCGAGTAAGCTCGAGCAGCAGCGCCTTCGTATCGCGGCGAAAAAGCTCGCGCCCGAGCGCCTCGAGTCGCTCACCGAGCTCCGGATGAGGGTAACGACCGCCGAGAGCGAGAAGTTCGATCCCATCTCCGAGCGTAAGAAGGCGGATGGCCCCGAGGGCGCTCTGCTCGAGCTCGCCGCGCGCAATTTCCTCACGCCGCAAGCTGAATCCCTCGAGATACGCCGCAAAGAGCGAGCGCCGGGCATGTTTGCCGAGGGCCCCGACCGGAAGGAGCACAGCGCTCTCGGCGCCGGCAGAATCGCCATCGTTCGCGCGGCCCGCGGCTTTGGGGCGCTCCCGATGGTTTGCCTCGTCTGCTTCGACCTCGGCGTCATATTCAACCTGGAGGTCGGTCTCGCCTTCATCAAAAGCGTCGAGGAGCTCGTCGACAAAGCGCGCTCCTTCCGCCGCCGATGCGCTCAGCTCCGCCGCCCGGCGACCGAGAAGGTGCCAGAGCACAAGCGTCTCGTGATGAATGGCGTTCTTGCGTCCCTCGTCGCGGGGCGCGCTCAGCGCAAGGAGAAGCGACTCGAGCGCGGGGCGTGACTCTCCGCCTCCCTCGCCTTCGACGAGGTGAGAGAGCCGCGGCAGCGCCGAAACCTTTGGTCGTGCACGCGCGAGAAGCACTTCCAACGATCGCGCGATGCGGTGGTCCATAACGAAGATCTTCGAGTCTCGCCGGTTGAAACGCAAGATATCCGCAGCCTTTTGCTGCATTCAGCGCGGAAAACTCAGCGCCGTGCGGTCGCTGTGCGGACGCTCGGCCCGCGCGAATGCTTTTTGAGTGCCTTTCGTCCAAACGCAAACCACGGCATAGTCGACAGCACCATGAAGCTCCGCCACCCCGTCCTGATCCTCCCACTTACCGCCTTGATCCTCGCCTTGGCTTCACTCACGCCGGATTCGCGCTCATCCGCGGAAGGCCGCGCTCGTGCCGGGCTTCGGCTTCAGTTCGCGACGCTGAGCTCAGCTGGTGGCATGCGCGGCGAAGCCTTCCTCCCCATCTCCGGTCGCGACATCGAAATCAGCGAGCGCGGAGAGCGCGGTCCATGCGCGAATGAGAAAGAGGTTCGCTTCGAAGCGAAGCACCCCTCGGCTTACGTCCGGCGCGTCCGCGTCGCGCTTCGCGGACAAGGCGATCGTTTCAAGATTGGAGGCACCACGTGTCCCGCCGCGCTCGTCGAAGCCGAGCTCGAAAATGGAAGCCTCCTCACGGCCGGAGAGGGAGAGGTTCAGGTCGATCGAGCCAAGCCAGGTGAGCTCAGCGGGAAGCTCGTATGGACCCCCATCCATGGTTCAGAGCCCCTTCCCTTTCGAGGAAATTTCGCCTTCCGTCTCCCCCGGCGCTAAGCTTTGATTGCTCAGGCGTCGCGAGGCCTCGCCGAGCCCTCAACGCTCCTCATCATCGCACCATGTTCGGCCTGATTAAACTGGCGATACGCCTTACGATCCTCGCGCTCGCCCTCTTCGCGTTCTTCACCGTTCCGCTCGGAGAAAAGACGCTCTACCAGCATGTCTCAGGCCTTCTTTCGACCGAGGAGGCCAAAGAGCTCGGCCGCGAACTCAAGGGCGCGACGCAAAAACTCGGTGACGCCATTCAGGAAGGGCGCAGCGCGAACGCTCAAGTCGAGGACACAAACTGAGCGCGTGATCGTGATTTAACGCGGTCGCTCGAATCACTCACCGCGCTTACGAAGCTGCTTCTGCCACTCTTCGACGAACTCCCAATCGGCGACGAGTCCTTTTCGAAGCAGAATCGAAAGCATCGTGGCGAAGAGGGTCTCCCATTTTGCATCGCCTAGGATGTCCTCGGTATCGCGGCCATCGGCCCGCGCTTTGAGCGCTTTGACGAGATCGCGCGCGGTAAGTCCTTGATCGGCCCGAGGCGCTGCGGCTTCCCCCTTTTTGGCGGCGGCCGGGAGACGAACTTGCGTCCCATCAAGGAGCGTCATGGTGATGAAGCGCGGGCTTTCGGTCGCTCCGCGCTCGCCCGCCTTCCCCTCGCGCGAATCCTTCGGCGACGGCTCGTGCAACTCCTCGGGCTCTTCCTCATCGCTCAGGATCTCGAGGCCTCGGGCCGCACCCTTCTTCACCTGAGGCGCTCCGCTCTCGTCCTCTCCTGGGCTCTCAGCCTTGGCAGCCGCTGGCGCATGCGCTTCGGCGTCTGGGGCGGAAGCGGCGCTCGGCGGTGACACCGCCTCCACAGCTGCGGGGCTCTCCCCGGCACGTGCGCGCTTGTCGGAAGGCTCGGCTCCCGGTGTTGAATCACGATCTCCGCTCAGAACGACGGCCTCGAGCTCTCCGCTCGAGGTCTCATGTCGCGGCGGCAACCCAAAATAATACACGCGGATGGCGTCGCGGATTTCGCTCGGCGGCACGATCATCGGCTTGACGCGCATCCCGGTGATGTCGGCGATGGCGGAGAGAGCCTCTTGGTTCATGGGATCGTCGAGCGCAACGAAGAGCGTATCGGGCTTTCCGCGCGTCCTCCGAATGTAGACGGGGACGAGGTTGTACCGCTCTGCAACCTCGGCGGGGATAAGACTCAAAAGATCGCGCGTGAACGGGATTCTCTTCAGCGAGACCCACGGGATGCTCAGCTGGTTGGACAGGATCTGCGCGAACTCGAACTCGCCGATGAAGCCACGCGCAATGAGCTCGGCGCCGAGCTTTCGCCCGGACGTGCGCTGCGCCTCGAGCGCCTCTTCGAGTTGAGCTTGGGTGATGAGGCCGGCCTCAGTGAGCAGCTCTCCCAGACGGATTTTATTGTTCATGGTGGTTTAAGCTCAGGGGAAGACGATGCCGTGCCTCTTCATCTTTCGCCAGAGCGTCGTCGCGCTCAGCCCGAGGACTTCGGCGGCCTTTTCTTTATTACCTTCGTATCGCTGGAGCGTCTCCTCGATCGCGGCCTTTTCGGCGCGATCGACGACCGCTTGGAGCGTCTCCCCCTCGCCCGTCTGGGGCCGGGCGCTTGGCCGCAGTTCGTGCGGCATGATGTCCTCGATGTGAATGACCCCTTCTACCGCGAGCGCCACACCCTGCTCGACAAGGTTTTCGAGCTCGCGGATGTTGCCGGGGTACTCGTAGCGCATCAGAAAATCGAGGACGCCGTCACCGAAGCGCGCGTTTCGCCCTAAGCTCTCGTTGTATTTTTTGAGGAAATGCTGCGCGAGAAGCGGGATGTCCTCGCGTCGCTCCCGAAGCGAGGGCAAGACGAAACGCACGACGTTGAGTCGGTAATAAAGGTCTTCCCGGAAATTCTTCTCTTGGATCTCTTTCTTCAGATCGCGGTTGGTCGCAGCGATGATGCGCACGTCCACATTGAACGATTTGTTCTCGCCAAGGCGGCGTATTTCACCTTCCTGAAGCGCGCGGAGAAGCTTCGCCTGAAAGCTAATCGGCGTTTCCGCGATCTCGTCGAAGAAGAAGGTCCCGCCGTTGGCTTCCTCGAAGAGGCCCTTCCGCGTTTGGATGGCGCCGGTAAATGCGCCCTTGGCGTGACCAAAGAGCTCGCTCTCGAGGAGCGTCTCCGTGAACGCCGCGCAATTCACCGAGATGAAGGGTTTATCGCTCCGATTGGAGTTGGCGTGAATTGCCCGCGCGATGAGTTCTTTACCTGTGCCGCTCTCACCCGTGATGAGCGCCGTAGCGTTGGTCGGGGCAATCCGGACCACACGCCCAAGAATCTCGCGCATCGCCGGTGACTCGCCAATGATATGGTCGAAGTGATAGCGATCGCGGAACTCCGCGGCCATGGCGGAGATCTGCGCCGACAGCGACTGCTTTTCGACGGCGCGCTCGACCTTGACGAGGATTTCGTCTTCGGCAAAGGGCTTTTGTACGAAGTCGTGCGCTCCCATCCGCATCGCCTCGACGGCCGTCTCGATGGTGCCGTACGCGGTCATCACGATGACCTCGGTGAGCGGCGCCACCTGCTTGGTATGCCGGAGCAAATCGAGACCGCTTTGGCGACCCATCTTGAGATCGGTGAGGACCAGATCGAAGTGTTCCTGCTCGACCATCTGACACGCCATCTCGGCGCTCGACGCGACGCTTGCCTCATGCCCTGCCCCTTCGAGCAGAATCTGCAAGGTCGCGCACATATTCTTTTGATCGTCGACGACTAAGATCTTTGCCATTGAATCGAATCCAACTACCGAAAAACCGGCTCCCTAGGCCGCTTAATCTAACAGCC
>JAAZAH010000135.1 GCA_012514415.1 Sandaracinaceae bacterium | reverse complement strand
TGAAGGCTTCCTCGAGGAAAAATGGGGGGAGGCCATGAGCGACGATGTCCTCACCAACGAGGAGCGCCTCGTTCTAAAGCGCGTGATTCAAGAGCTCCACATTCCAGATGAGCGGGTGCCGGTACAGGCGCGCCTTGCGCTACGCGATCTCTGAGCCTTGGCTCTGAGCGGGGCGAAGGCATGCGTTCGCGCAAAGCGCGCATCCGGCACCGAGCGTGAATGGCGCGAAGTACTGCGCGCTCAAGGCGCATCTTCGCGCTCGACCGCACCGATCCCGCGCGCGCTCATAGAAGATCGAGCTGCGCCTCCCAATCTTCATCCTCCTCGCTCGCATCGGCCGTGTACACCTCGAGCTCTCGCTCGATCTCGTAGGTGCCGTCCTCGATCATATCGAGCATGAGCATCGCGGCCTGTTCAGCCTGCGCCGGCGATAGCTCCACCTCTTCAATCAACCTCTCGATCATGCGCTCAAGCATCTCCTCCTCCTACTGATGGATGCGCCGTGATGTGCGCTGGTGCGGCTTAGTGGTCGTACTTTTCAGCCCGCTCGGCTCTCTGTGGGGAAAACGCACCTTGTCGGGGCGTCCCTATCAGCTCTTTAGGGCGCGCTGTCTCGACGGGCAGTGTCTAAGATTGGTGAGCGCTCGGAGGAGTGGGTACATGCCCGGAGTGCGCGATGGATCGCCTCACCCAGGGCGCGATCGGAGTCAGGCGTCGAGGCGTGGCGCATGCCTTCGATCAGGGTAAGGTCGATGGTGAAGCCACGTTCTCGAAGCGCTTCGACGCTCTCGAGGGTTGGACCGGGGGGCACGATCGCATCATCGAGTCCGTGGATCATGCGGATGGGAAGGGCGCGCTCGCTGGCGGATTCGGGGATGAGCTCGGGAGGGAAATAGGCGGCGAGAGCGATGGCGGCCTCAAGGCTCTCGGGGCGGAGGACGGCGGTCGCGAGGGTGATCATTCCGCCTTGCGAGAAGCCGACGGCAATGGGCCGGCAGGGCGTGCGAAAACGCTCCGAAGCTTCGTCGAGGAAGCGGGCGAGATGATGGGCCGTCCCCTCGAGCGCTCGCTTCATCTCCTCGCGGCGATTTTCGCGGACGCGATAAGGATACCAAGCAAAGCCGCGCTCGAACGGGTAGGGCCCGCGTGGAAGGAGAATGCGCGCGGGGATGGATGGATGTTGAGCGCTGGCGGAAGGGAGCCTCGGCCGATCGGAGAGGCCGTGAAAATGCACCACGATGGGGAGGCTCGCATGCGGATCGACGCCGGGCGGGACGATCTCGATGAACTTGAGTTTGCCAAAACGAAGGTGGCGGTGGAGCGAGCCGTCCGGGCTTTGGGCGTAGGGGATGTGTTCGGAAAAATCGGAGAGGGCGCGGCTCTCTGCTCCGACGCCTTCGATGAGGGTGTCTTCAGCCAGGACGGACGGGACCGGCTCGGCACACCCCAACCAGAGCGCGCAAATCAGCGGAGCGAGTCTCCAGCCACTTCGCCTGCCCCGAAGGGCCCATCTCTCGCCCTCCGCTCGCCGCATGATCATTCGAGGGAGCGCACCTGGATGCTCGTCACGAAGTCGCTCCCGGCGACGATGTCGCTCACGATGACGATCGGCTCGCCGGGTTTGGCGACGCCCCGCTCACGAAGCTTCTCGAGCGCGGTCGTGATGGTCTTTTCGGGGTTTTTCGAAAGATTGATGCGGAAGGGCATCACGCCGCGGTTCAAGAGGAGTTTGCGGCGCGTGGTGCTCATATTCGTAAAGGCGCAGATCACCGCCCGCTTCGGTCGATAGCTCGCCACGAGCTGTCCGAAGAGCCCACGCCTCGTGATCACAATGATGGCAGCGGCATCGAGCGAATCCGCGAGACGACACGCGCTTTGGGCGAGCTCTTCCCGCAAGCTCCGCGGCGCGGGCCGCTCCCGATAAAAACCCATCGAGGGTTCGAGTTCGATGCGTCGAGCGATGCGATCGAGCATTTCGACGGCCCGAACAGGATAGCTGCCTGTCGCCGTCTCGCCGCTGAGCATGATGGCGTCGGCCTGCTCGTAGACCGCGTTCGCGACATCGGTGACCTCTGCGCGCGTCGGATGCGGATATTCGATCATGGACTCGAGCAGATGGGTCGCGACGATGACAGGTTTTCCGGCGATCTCCGCGCGCCGCACCATATGACGCTGAAGGACGGGGAGATCTTCGAGGTTCACTTCGACGCCGAGATCGCCTCGCGCGACCATGATGCCATCGGCGGCTTCGAGAATGGCGTCGAAGTGATCCACGCCCTCTTGGTTCTCGATCTTCGCGATGAGCCGCTGATGTCCGCCGGCCCGCTCGACGATCTCACGAACCTCGAGCACATCGTCGGCCGAGCGAACGAAGGACAGCGCGATGAAATCGAGATCGTTTTCGATGGCGAACTCGATGTCTTTGCGGTCCTTTTGAGTGATGGAGGGAAGGTTCACGCGAACTCCGGGGAGGTTCACGTGCTTTTTGGATCCGAGCGTGCCGCCATCGAGAACGCGGCATTTGAGGTGATGTTCGTCGACTTCGAGCACCTGAAGGTTGATGAGCCCGTTGTCGACCGTGACGCGATCGCCCTTTTTGATGTCGCGTACGAGATCCTGATAGTTCACAGAGACCGAGCGCTCTTCGACGTCGGCGCCAAGCACGGTGAAATAAAAGACCTCGCCGGCTTTGAGTTCGATCGGTGCCTCGACCTCGCCTGTGCGGATCTCGGGGCCTTGGAGATCGGCAAGGATGGCCACCGGATCGGGGAGCTTCTTATTGAGGCTCTTGATGTTGCGGATGACTTGGAGATGCGATGCGTGATCGCCATGCGACATATTGAGGCGCGCTACGTTCATCCCGGCGAGGGCTAGCTCGCGGAGCGTCTGGCTCGAATGGGTGCTTGGGCCAATGGTGCAAACAATTTTGGTGAAGCGCGCTCTCTTCATCGCGGTCTCTTCATCGCACTTTCTCGCGCATTCCTCCAGTATGCTTCGGGCAATGCGTCGCCTTCGGAGCCTTGGGAGGTCGCTTTAAGCGGCGCTCATCTTGGGCGCTCGGGTAGGGGACTCAGTGTAACAGAGTGAACGGGCGGACGGGATGGGATCGCGTCCGCCCATTGACTCGATGTCGCTCTGAATAAAGCCTTCGAAGGCGTCGGAGATTAGCCTTCGGAAAAGACGCGCGCATTTTCAAAGAGGCGCGCCCAAGGGCTTCGCTCCTTCCATTCGCGCGGGCGATGGCTGAGCTGAACGCTTCGGAAGGCTCGCTCCGGCCGAACGAGTGAGAGCGTCACTCGCCCATCGCGGCTCGTGAACATCGCGGCACCTCCTTCGCTCCCGCTTGGATTTTCGGGGTAGAGCTCCGTTGGCTCCATGGAGGCGTCGACAAAGCGCGCCGACGGCAACGCGCCTTCAAGTGACGCGCGGCCTTCTTCGAGGTTGAAGACGATCGGCGCGATCAAACCTTCCATGCCGCGGAGAAGAACGCTTGGCGACTCTTCGATGCGAAGCGAGACGAGCCGCGCCTCGAAGCGGTTCGAGCGGTTGAGCGTGAATGAGGGCGCATCGAGGCCAGGAATGATCTCGGCGAGGTGAGCGAGCAGATGCGCCCCTTCGCCTGCGCCGAAGGTGAAGGTCTCATCGCGCTCGAAGAAGGCAGTTAGCTCGTCGCGAAGGCGCGAGTCCGAAAGGATCATCGAGGCAAAGCCGCGTGACGCACCAAAAACCGCACCGAAACTCGGTCCGGCCGGGATGGCGAGCCCTCGGAAGTCGCTGAGGCTGCGATCTCCCCGCCCAAGATCGGTGAGATGCACATCGACGACTTCGAAACCCGCCTGATGGAAGGCTGCGGCCATCTCAAGCTGTCCGTTGACGCCCTGCTCTCGAAGAACGGCGAGTTTTGGACGAGCGCCGCGTGCGATAAGGGGCGCCGCGATCGACTCTTCGGGATCAAAGGTCAGCCGGCTCACAAGCCTGCGCTTGCCGTCGCTGAGCCGATAGGCTTGTTCTTCGCGGACGGTCTCTTCGGCATCACGGAGGCGCTCGATGGCTTCGGTCGTTTCGGAGTAAAGCGCTCGGAGTGCGCGGAGTTCGGCCTGATAAAGGGCTTCATCGCCGCGGACGATCGAGACCTCATGCGAGGTTTGCGGCGCGCCGATTTTGAGCGTCTCGAGCCCGCGCGATGCGAAAACTTCGCGCACTTCGTCGAGCTGGTTGTCGCGCACCTGAAGGATCGCGCCGAGCTCTTCATTGAAAAGGAAGGGGAGGGTCTCACGCCCCGTGGGGACTTCGATGCGGAGTCCCACGCCGCCGGCGAAGGCCATCTCGACAGCCGAGGCGAAGAGCCCGCCATCGGAGCGATCGTGATAGGCGAGGATGGCGTCTTTTTTTCGAAGCTCTCGGAGGGCGTCGAAGAAGCGGACGAGAAGTTTGGGATCGTCGAGGTTCGGCGGGAGCTCTCCGAGCCGAGAGTAGACGGTCGCGAGAATCGAGGCGCCGAGGCGATCCTTTCCGCCTCCAAGATCGACGAGCAGGAGGCTCGTCGGCCCTTCGTTCAGCCGCAGCTCGGGCGTGCGATGTGCGCGCACGTCCGGCACGCGGGACAGCGCCGTGATGATCAGTGAGAGAGGCGAGACGACCGCGCGCTCTTCGCCATCTTCCTTCCAGCGCGTCCGCATCGAGAGCGAGTCTTTGCCGACCGGGATCGCGATGCCGAGTGCGGGGCAGAGCTCCATGCCCACTTCCTGCACCATCGCGTAGAGCCCTTCATCCTCGAGGGGATCGCCCGAGCTCGCCATCCAGTTCGCCGAAAGCTTGATATCGTGAAGCGATTCGATCCCGGCCGAGGCGATGTTGGTGAGCGCTTCGCCGATGGCGAGGCGCGCCGAGGCGACAGGATCGAGGAGCGCGACCGGAGTCCGCTCTCCCATCGCGAGCGCTTCTCCCTGATAGCCTTGATAATCGGCGAGGGTGATCCCCGCGTCCGCCACGGGGACCTGATAAGGGCCGACGAGTTGATCGCGTGCGACCAGGCCGAGGGCCGAGCGGTCGGCGCCGGTGATGAGGAAACCTTTATCGCCCACGGTCGGCGAGCGAAGCACACGCGAGATGGCTTCATCGAGCTCGATCTCGTCGAAGTCGAGGGGATCGCCGGGCCGCTCGCCGCGCTCTGCCTCGCGCTGCATCTTGGGCGGCTTTCCGAACAACAAGTCGAGGGGCATCTCGATGGGACGATCCCCGTGGAGGGGGTCTTCGAGGATGAGGATGGGCTCCTCGATCACCTCGCCGACGACGGCATAAGGCGCGCGCTCTCGCTCGCACAACGCCTCGAAGCGCTCGAGCTCCCCATGAGGGATCGCGAGAATGTAGCGCTCTTGGCTCTCGTTACACCAAATCTCGAGCGGGCTGAGTGAAGGGTCTTCGACCGGAATCGCGCGAAGATCGACGCGTCCGCCGCGTCCGGCGTCGTGGACGATCTCGGGGATGGCGTTTGACAGGCCGCCGGCGCCAACGTCGTGGATCGAGGCGATGGGGTTTTCATCTCCAAGCGCCCAACACGCGTCGATGACCTCCTGACAGCGCCGCTGAATCTCGGCGTTGTCGCGCTGAACTGCGGTGAAATCGAGATCATCGCTGCCGATGGATTCTTCCGAACTCGCCGCGCCGCCTCCAAGCCCGATAAGCATTCCGGGCCCGCCGAGGACGACGATTTTGGCGCCGACGGGGACATCGCCCTTCTTGATGTGCTCTTCGCGGATGTTTCCGTGACCGCCTGCGATGAGGATCGGTTTGTGGTAGCCGCGGACGCCACTCGGGGTTTCGAGCTCGAAGCTACGAAAATATCCGGTGATGCCCGAGCGACCAAACTCGTTGTTGAAGCGTGCGGCCCCGACCGGCGATTCGAGCGCGATGTCGAGGGCCGAAACCATATGGCGCGGCCGTCCATAATCGCGTTCCCACGGACGCGGCAGATCGGGGATGTGCAGATGGCCGACGCTCATGCCGAGGAGGCCCGCCTTGGGTTTTGCGCCGCGTCCCGTCGCGCCCTCATCTCGGATCTCGCCACCAGAGCCCGTCGAAGCACCGGGTTCGGGGCTGATCCCCGTAGGATGGTTGTGCGTCTCGGCTTTGAGGAGGAGATGGATCGGCTCTTCGCTTTCTTTGAAGACACCGGTCTTGGGATCGGCAAAGAAACGCGCGCCCTTGTAGCCCTCGATGACGGCGGCGTTGTCCGAGTAGGCGCTCAGCACGCCTTCCGGGCTTTTCTCCTTGGTGTTCTTGATCATCGAAAAGAGCGAGCGGGGCATGCTCTCTCCGTCGATGACGAACTCGCCGTTGAAGATCTTATGGCGGCAATGCTCGCTATTGGCTTGGGCGAACATCATCAGCTCGATGTCGTTCGGATCGCGGCCAAGTCCGGTAACGGCCTCGACGAGATAATCGATCTCATCGTCGGCAAGGCCGAGCCCAAGTTCACGATCGAGGGCCTCGAGCGCTGCGCGTCCATCGCGGAGAACAGGGATGGCGCGGGCCTGCCCGGGTTCTTCGGTGCGGAAGAGCGCTTCGGCGTCTCCGAGCGTGTCAAAGGGCTGCTCCCGCATCCGATCGAAGAGCGCTGCGCGGAGGGCGGGGTCGATGGTGGCGTCGCCGTCGAAATGAACCGTGACGGTGAGGAGCCGCTCCATCCGTTCGATTCCGCCGATGCCGAGCGCGTCGAAGAGGGCGCGCGCGCGCGAGGCGAAAGGCGAGATGGTGCCGAGGCGTGGGCCGATGTGTAGCGTGTTCGCCGAGGTGGGTGTCTCGTTGAGCGGCGCGCCGAGGAGCGCGCCAAGCTTTGCCTCTTCGTCCGCCGACAGCTCGCGGGCGAGCGCCGCGAGGTAGCTCCATCGGAGCTCGAGATCGGTGATCTTACGGTTGATTTTGCGCAGGTCTGCGAGCTTTTTGGCACGCACACCCGCCGGCAGAGGACTGGCGAAGAGGAGCGTTCGCATGCTTGCGTTCTACCCCCTCGACGCCATGTTGGCGAGCGGTTTCATCGCGCCGACGTGTAGGATGTTTCTGCGATCTGAACAGTCTTTATTTAAACATTCAGATAGTAATTTGGTTATACTTGAGGTCTTATGCGACGGATGAAGCCGTGGAGCGCGCTGAGCGAGAACCCCCAGCTGCTCCCATTTCTAGCGGGTCTGAGCCGTTGTGTACTCGCCTTCGGGACGTTTACGATCTTTCCCGTCCTTTATCCGTCGATGGCGGCCTATCGCCCGCTCTTCATCGGCTATTTGATCATCGCGCTCATCTTACAGACGATGATCTATTTTGGAAAGGGCGGATGGGGGCGCCCGATGGTCGGCGGCATCGTGGATTTCGCGGTGCTTACGCTGATTCTCCATCATGTGGGGAGCGCTTCGAGCATCTTCGTCATTCTCTATACATTCGGCTCGATTCTGAACATGCTTGTGGTGGGCCGTGTGATGGGCACGCTGATGGCGATCATCGGTGTGATCATGTACGCCACAACGCTCCTTTTGGAGGCGACAGGCGTGATTCCATATGCGCCGGGTGCGCCGCACTGGATCGCAAAAACAGGGCCCGATCTATCCGCAGTTTTCGTCCTCATCGCCCTCGCAGCGATCGCGAATATCGGTTCGGCAATCGTGGTAGGCGGACTCCTCACCAAGATTCAACAAGAGGAGAGAGAACTCGAGCGGGCCAACCGCCGCCTCACCGATCTCAGCATCCGCGATCCTCTCACGGGGCTTTTCAACCGCCGTTTTTTAGTCGAAGAGCTGAATCGCGCGCTCGGTCTCGATGGCGGCGAGATGCGTCCCTTTGCGCTCGCCATGATCGATCTCGATAACTTCAAATACGTCAACGACGGGCATGGGCATCTCATCGGCGATCGGCTGCTCGTCGAGATCGCGGACGGACTCGCCGCGGCCGTCCGAAGCGATGATATCGTCTGTCGATTCGGCGGTGATGAGTTTCTTGTCGTCCTCTTCGGCGTCAAAGACAACCTCGCGCGAGAGCGCGCCGAGGCCCTCGCGGAAACCGTCCGCACCATCGGCGCGCGCTTTGGCGATGATGTTCGCGTCACCGCAAGCGTTGGCGTGACGGTCGCGATGCCCGGCGATACTGTCGAGGATGTGATCAAACGCGCCGACGACCTCGCCTATCTTGCAAAGAGAGCGAGCGGCGATCGCGTGATGGATCGCGCCTCCTGAGTCCGATCCGGGCAAGGCTGCGTCGGGCGTCCGATTCCGTGCTCGAGACCGTGCATGGCTTGGCCCGGATGCATTGGACCGCGCTTCGTGAATCCGTGATGGACACGTGATGGTTTCGCAGAGCGCGCGCCGCGGCTATCCTCCTCGCCCGTGAAGCCGCTCCGAAGACGCCTCTCGATCCCGCTCGCCATCTACTTCATCGCGACGGCGATCTATCTGCTTTTATCGTGGGAACGGCTCCAAGCTCCGACACCCAACAATCATTTCGTTCATCTTGCCGCAGCTTGGCTCGATGGCCGACTCGATCTCGGATCGGAGCCGCCCGGAACCAACGATTGGGCTTGTTTCGACGAAGCAACAGGGAAGCGTTGTGCGTCCTCGAGCTCGCCCAAAGAGAGCTACCGATACTATGTCTCGTTTCCGCCTCTCCCTGCCGTCCTTTTGCTTCCCGCAGTGGCGATCTGGGGGCTCCACGTACGGGACGCGCTCTTTTTTGGCCTCCTTGCCGGCCTCGCTCCCGCCCTTCTTTTCGTCTACCTGAGGCGCCTCCGCGAAGCGGGCGAGAGCCAGCGGACCGAGCGCGACGATCTTCTTCTCGTCGCCTTCTTTGCATTCGGTACGGTCTATTTCTTCTCGGCTGTGCAGGGGACCGTTTGGTTCGCGGCCCATGTGGTCGCCTGCGCGCTCATTGTCCTTTACCTCCTTGCGGCGACGGATGGGGCGCGCCCTTTTCTTGCCGGTCTTGCGATCGGCGGCCTCCTCGCCACTCGTCCGAGCGCGGTCCTGCTTTCCGTATTTTTCGCGATCGAAGCGCTCCGCCCCGCCCTACGCCGCGCGCATGACTACGCCGAAGGGCCCGAAGGTGGTCTCGCTGAAAAGCCGAGCTTCCGCGATCTCCTCCGCGCCGCCCTCGATCCCGAGACCCTCGGGCGTTATGCCCGCTTCGCACTTCCGATCGCACTCATCGGCGCCATCCTCGCGCTCCATAATCACGCGCGTTTCGGCGATCCCGGCGAATACGGGCACCGCTTCCTGATGATCCGCTGGATCGATCGGATCGAAGAGTGGGGGCTTTTTGGCTATCACTATCTTGCGCGAAACCTCACAGCGCATTTCACGAGCCTGCCCTGGTTCAGCGATGCGCCGCCTTATCTCACGATCAGCCGCCATGGCCTCGCGCTCTGGATCGTCTCGCCGGCGCTCGTCTATTTGCTCTATCCTGCGCGGATAAGCCTCCGAGTCGTCGCACTGCTGCTCGCGATCCTTGCCGTCTTTTTCCTCGATCTCCTCTACCAGAATACGGGCTGGGTACAGTTTGCTCCGCGCTTCGTCCTTGATTGGCTGCCGCTCGGCATCGTGGCCCTCGCGCTCATGGGGCGACGCTTCGGAAGGCTCTTTACGGCGCTCGTCCTCGTCTCGGTTGTGGTGAATTCCTTCGGGGCCGTCACCTTCGATCGCCATCATCGCTTCTACGACGAGGATCCGACGCAGGAGCGCTTCTTTCAGCCGCATTGACCGCCGTTAAATCTCAAAGGCCATCGCCTCAAGGCGCGCCTGCTCGCGAACCCGGACGATCTTCGAGGTATAACGGGCGAGCTCGCCGTGCGCGCTCTCGGATTCGAGTTCGACGCGGCTTTCGATGAGCGGCCCAGCGGCGATGAAGGTTCGTTTGAGTCCCTCTGCCAGCTCGGTGAGCTGCACGTCGAGCTCGCGGAGATCGCTCTCGGTGTTTTCGATGAGCCGCTCGAGATTCCGATCGTAAGCCTCTTTGAGCGTCTGCCGAAAATCATCGGGGAGCACCTCGGGAAACATCCGCGCGTAGGCGACGAGCGCGCGCCACAGCTCTTGCGCCTTCTTCGAGTCGGGGCTTGGCCCGCGGAGCTCACTGCCGATGAGATCGAGATGTCGAAAGGCCGCGCGATATTGGGCGTGGCGGACCTGATACTCCATCTCCTCGGCCCGCGGCCAGATGAGATGGCGAAGGCTATGGCGGCGGCCCGTGGCGACGTCCTCGAGCTTCTGGCTGCTCTCGGGGAGCCGAACGAAAAAGGCGCGCGAGGCGCGATCGGCATGTTCGAGAAGTTCGTGACTTGCGAGCCGCCTGCGGATTCGATCGATGGCGCGCTCATAGAGCATCTCGGCTTGTTTGAGGACCACGCTCGAGGCTTCATCGAGCATTGCACCATAATCGCGCGCCCAGCGTCCAAGCCGCTCTCGATGCTCGTTCATGAGCAAGGAGAGGGTCTCGTTGAACTCGGATTGCATGGCGCGCAGCCGCCTCCGATGGACGAGCGAACGCGACCAGAGGTAGAAGAAGAGCGAGAGGTAGATGAGCCCGTAAATACTCAGCCAGAGACCTCCACCAATTAGCGTCGGCAGGGTTTCGTAATAAAAGCCCTCGCGCTCGCCGACAAAGCCCTCGACCTTGGCGATGAGTGCCTTCTGAATGCCAAAGGCGATATCGACCAGGATGGCGACAAGGATGAGCACGATGAGGCTTGTGCGCCGGAGCACGACCGAGAGCGGAAGCCCGGCGTTTTGGCTCATCTTCGCCACATGGTTCGAGCTATAAAACACGTCGGCCGCGCCGAGGATGAAGGTGAGGAGGCGCTCTTTCAGCGAATAGCGCGAGCGAAATTCGAGCTCGAAGAGGGACTCGTCGGGCGGCTCGGGCATACGAATGGCCGGGATTTCATCGACGATGGCGATGCGCATCGGAGGCTCGCGCAAGCGATGGAGCTCGAGCGCGACCAGCTCCATCTTTTCGTGCGGTCGGTCGAGGACCTCATCGACGATCGCCTCTTTGAGCTTGGTAAGGCTAAGCGAGCTCTTGGTCGACGCTTCACGAATCTCGGACTCGATACGCGCGATATAAGCCTCAGGGCTGCGATCTACGGTGCCCGCCTCATGCCACGAATCGTCGGCGCGCATATCCCATCGAAGGAGCGTCGCATCCGTCGTCTTCCCCATCCGGGCGAGCGCGCGCTCGACGAGGCGCGATTGGAGGCGCCGGAATTGAATGAACCAGGCGACCTTATGGAGAAAGTAAAGGAGCGCGAGGACCATCACGCCGTAAAAGGCGAAGGTCAGCAATTCTCCCGGTGAGTACATCGGGCGAAAGCTAGCCCGATTCGAGCCTTATCGCATCCGGAGAAGTGAGCGAGCGGCATCGATTTCGGCCGCATGAGCGCCCTTCGCCCGCGGAGATTGGACCCTTAGGGGCGGAGTTAGTGAGTGAGCGATCGGAAAAATGCACACTCGAGTCCAAGGAATTGCTCCGTGCATGACGCAAAATTCACGCTAGAACACGGGGGGCATCGAGGCGAATGAATTTCGTATGGAAGTGAGTCGGAAACGCGCTAAGAAGCCGCACCTCGTTAAATGGGGAGCGGGGGGACTTGGATATGCGTGAACCTTCGACGCTCATCGATTTACTACGCCGAGGCGCCATCGAGCGTGAGCACCTTCCTGCGCTCTCGGTGAAGCGCGGGGGGGAACGGCTTAGCTGGTCGGGGATTGAGTTTTACGAAATCGCTCGTGATCTCGCGCGCGGGCTGATCGGCCTCGGGCTCGAACGCGGCGAACGCGTGGCGATGATTGGGCGGAACGAGCCCGAATGGGTGATGCTTCAATACGCGACCCAGATCGCTCGCGCCGTCCCGACCCCGATTTTCGATACAGCGACCGATGAACAGGTCGCCTATATCTTTCGTCATACCGAGGCGCGTTTCGTATTCATCGATAGCGCGCATGAGCTCGAGACCATCCTGCGGCTCGAGCGCGACGGGAAGATTCCCGCCGTCGAGCGGATCGTGAGCTTTTTGCCCGTCGCGCGCGATGCGGCGGGAGCGGCGGCCGACGATCCGCGCCTCCTTTGCTTCGATGAACTTCTTGAGCGTGGGCGTGCCGAAGGGGAGGCCGAGGTCGAACAGCGCCTCCGCGAGATCATGCCCGATGACGTCTGCTTGCTCGTCTACACCTCGGGCACGACGAGCGAGCCAAAGGGCGTCCAGCAAACGCATCGCGGGCTGATGGCGGTGGCAAATGCGGGGTATGGGCGCTTTCAAGAGCTCGTCGGCGAGGACGATTACCGCGCGGTGAGCTATCTCCCTCTCAGCCATCAAGCGGAGCAGCTCTTCAGCGTTGTCTTTCCCGCCATCTTTGGGGGGGAGGTCCATTTTTGCCCGGATATGAGCGAGTTCCGCGATCTGCTTCGCGAGTTCGAGCCGACTGTCTTCCTCGGTGTCCCGCAAATCTGGGAGGCGATGGAGCGCGGGCTCCGGAAAGAATTCGATTCGCTTAGTCCGACCAAGGCGGGCGTCGTAAAATGGTGCCGCGAGACCGAGCTCGGCGCGTTTTACGAGTATGGCGATCGAAGCCTCGAGCGGCAGCTTAACCCCATGCGCCGTCTCGCGCGAAAGCTCGCCATCGACTCGATCCGGCGAAGCCTCGGCTTCGGTCGTCTCCGCCTCGCGTGTTCGGGTTCGGCGCCGATCTCGGCACGCACCCAAGAGTTCTTCGCCTCGATCGGCATTGTGATCGTCGAGGGCTATGGGCTCACGGAGACCTGCGGACTCGTCACGGTTGCCGACCACCGAAGGCCGCGGTTTGGCACGGTGGGGAAGCCGCTGCCGGGCGTCGAGGTCCGGCTTTCGGACCAAGCCGAGATCGAGGTGAGGGGCCCGATGAACACCCCGGGTTATTTCCGGGATGAGGAGGCGAACGCCGCGCTCTTCACCGAAGACGGCTTCCTCCGCACCGGAGATCTCGGCGGTTTCGATGACGATGGCAATCTCATCATCACCGGACGCATCAAGGAGATCATCATCACGGCTGGCGGGCGGAATATCGCGCCAATACCGATCGAGAACATGCTCCAAGGCATCCTCGGCGTGCAGCACGCGGTCGTCGTCGGCGATCGGAAGCCCTTTCTTTCGGCGCTCATCACGCTCGATCCGGCCCAGCTCGACCAGCTCATCGAAACCGTGGGTCTCCCCAAGGCGCCGATGCATGAGCTCGTGCAGATGCCAAAGCTCATCGATTGGCTCGAGCATCGCATCGACGTTGAGGTGAATCAAAACGTCGCGAGGCATCAGACGATCAAGCGCTTCGCGATTCTCCCGCGTCCATTTGCGATCGAGCGGGCCGAGCTCACGGCCAGCCTTAAAAAGCGCCGCGGCGCAATCGTCTCGCGCTATGCCGATACGATCGCATCGTTTTATCGGAGCGATGCGGGCGGAAAATCGGGGGATGCCTCCCGCCGTGCCCGCTGAGGCGAGCGGGAGTGAGTCCGCCCGGGGGCGGATCAGAGCCCGAGGTTCTTTTTCATGCGCGGCCCGGGGGCCTCGAGGTTAGGCACGAAGGCCTCACCGCGGATCGTCTCGCATGCGGTGATGTAGCGGCGCGCCGCCTCGATGCGAACTTCGTCGGGGATATGGGGGACGGGACCGTCGCCGGTATAGCCCTGATCGGCAAGGAATCGCCGCACGTATTCCTTATCGAAGCTCTCCGGGCTCTCACCCGCCTTAAAGCGCTCCTCATAGGTCGACGCGAACCAGAAACGCGAGCTATCGGCCGTATGAATCTCGTCGATGACGACGATCTTCCCGTCCGGCGTTTTTCCGAACTCATACTTGGTGTCGACGAGGATCAGCCCGCGTTCGGCGCAGAGCTTTTGGCCATGCGCGAAGAGCGCCATCGCATACTCCGCCGCCTCATCGAAATCGCGTGCGCTGAGCTTGCCCATGGCGAGAATCTCTTCGCGGCTCGCGCTCACGTCGTGATCGCCGCGCTCGGCCTTTGTGCTTGGCGTAAGAATGGGTTCGGGGAGCTTCTGATCTTTGACGAGCCCGTCAGGAAGCTCGTGTCCGCAAAAAACGCGGGCGCCATTTTTATAGTGCGTCCAGATGCTCGTTGAAGTGACGCCCGTAATGTACGCGCGTACAATCATCTCGACCGGAAGCGCCTCGCATTCGACGGCGACCATCACGTTCGGATCGGGGACGTCGATCACATGGTTCGGGACGAGATCGCGCGTCTCTTCGAACCAGAAGGCGGCCAGAGAATTCAAGACCTGCCCCTTGAAGGGGAGGGTGCCAATGACCCGATCGAAGGCGCTGATGCGATCAGTGACGACGATATAGCGCCTTCCATCCTTTGTGTAGTTGTCGCGGACCTTGCCTTCGTATTTATGGCCGATGCCGAGATCGGAGGAGTCGAGGGTGAGTTCGAGGCCCTTCCTTAGGGTTTCTGTATCGACGCTCATGGCTCTTTTCTTTCGAGGTGAAAGAAAGAACCTAGCAGAAACCCGATCGGTCGCGATCGGATTTTCGCGAAATGAAGCGTCGACAATCGCGTGGATTGCCGTGCGCGTGATCCCGGCGATCCAAGTCCTCGATTCGCAAAAGCGAATCAAAAAAGGGCCCGCACAAAGCAGGCCCTTGGGAACGCGCGATGCGGACTCGTGCCCGGCTCAGACGTAACCATTGGCGCGGAACCACTCGATCGCATCGCGGATGGTCTCCTCGATGGGTCGATAGGTCGCGCCGAGCTCGCGCACGCTCTTTTCGGTATTGAAGAAGCTCGGTTTGAGCGAATACTCAAAGAACGTCCGCGTAAGCGAGGGCTCCTTGCCGGCGCGGATATCCTGCGCCTCCTTGAGTGAAACGGCAGCCCGCGCGATGGGCACCGGCACGCGGAAATAGCGCCGCGTCACCCCCGCGACTGAGTTGACCGATTCGATCAGTTGGAGGTTATTGAGGTTGTGCTTCGAGGCGATGTATCGCTCGCCCGCCTTCCCCTTTTCGGCGGCGAGGACATGCACCTCGGCGCAATCGCGGACATCGACATAGCTCGCGCCACCATCGACATAGACTGGAGGGTTTTCACCCTTCACCGTCTCGATGATGAGCTTGCCCGAGGGCGTGGGTCCGAGGTCGCCCGGTCCAAAGATGATCCCGGGGCAGACAACCCGCACATCCATCCCCCATTCGGCAAAGGATTCCGCGAGCAGTCGGCTATAAAATTTCGAGCGCCCATAGGCGAAGTCGATATCCCAAGCATCGTACTTCGTGTTTTCGTCGCCAAGGACGCCCATCGGGGGGCGCCCCAACGAGACGATGCTCGCCGTGTAGATGGTTTTTTCAACGCCCTCGCGCCGAGCGGCTTCGAGCATATTGTAGGTGCCGGTCTGGTTGACGACGTACATGGGCGTCGGATCCGGCATATAGTCTTTATAGACCGCGGCGACGTGGAAGACGGTGTCCATCCCCTTCACCGCCTCTTTGCATACATCGGGATCGAGGACATTGCCGCGCATCACCTCGATGTCGAGGCCCTCGACATTCGTCATAGGCTCATTTGGAAGCGCGAGAACTCGAACCTCGACACCGCGGTCGAGGAGCACACGGACGATCGAGCTGCCGAGGAACCCAAGGCCGCCCGTAACTAAGGCTTTCTTCATCTGGCCAATGTACCCAATTCAAGGAGCGAGCGACAATTCGATTTAGACTGAGCGCTCGACAAGCGAGCGCGAAAATGGAGGTTATGTTGTTAATATGATCCGACTTGGAGGGATGAAGACGCCGCCGTTGAGCGTCCGCACGATTGAACAACGACTTGCTCGCCATAGGCCGTTGATGCGACCGGGAGCGCCGAGTGAGGCCGCCGTCGCCGTTGCGCTGCGCGAATCGCGTGAGGGCCCCGAGGTTTTATTAATTCGCCGCGCCGAGAGCCCGAACGACCCTTGGTCCGGACATATGGCCTTTCCTGGCGGCCGCCGCGAGCCTGGTGATTTGAGCCTTCAGCGGACCGCTGAACGCGAAACCTTTGAGGAGCTCGGCCTTCCACTCGAGCGCTACGGAAAGCTCGCCGGACACCTCGACGATGTCGATGCCATCGCCCGCGGGCGATCCGTCGGAATGATCATCCGCCCGCACGTCTATTCGCTCATCGAACCGCCCGAGCTCCAGCTGAACCCCGCGGAGGTTGCTGAAGCGATCTGGGCACCCATCGCGCCGATGATGGAGGGGAAGCTGGATACGGTGCGCCCCTATCGCATCGGAGGGAGAGAGATCGATTTCCCGGCGTATGATCTCGACGGGAGGCTCGTATGGGGACTCACCTATCATATGCTCCAGACGCTCTTTTCGATCTGCCGGCTCAACCCCTGAAAGGTTCGGATCGCCCTTGAGGCTTTATCGTCTCGACATTCTCGCCGCCGCGCTCTTTTTGAGTGCATGCGCATGCCCCGCCGCAAGCCGTGGCGAGGCCGAGCGCGAAGACCGGGCGGCGAATCGTTCGCCCGCGCCGATCGACCACCGAGCGATCAACGAGCTCGCCGAAGACGTCGAATTCGAAATCGGCGAGACCCTGAGCCTTGATCCATTGAGCTTTCGGGGGGCGAGCGCCGGAACGCGCGCGGCCTCGGAGCTCAATCCGGCCTGCATCGGATTCATTACCGAGCAGCCCAATTACCGAATGCGCTCGACTGCGGCGGGTGGAAAGCTGCGCATCTTCGTCAACGCCGGGGAGCAAGACGCGACGCTCGTGGTGAAGCGTCCCGACGGGAGCTTTTTATGCAATGACGACGCCGAGGGGAGGCACCCGATGGTGGAGTTTCCGCTCGCGGAAGGGCTCCATGAGATTTGGATCGGGGCGTACGATAAACGCGAAGAGATCAGCTTCACGCTCGGTGTGAGCCGGCGGCAGAGCGCGCGGCCGAGCGATCTCCTGTCCCCCTACGGTCAGATGCCCACGCTCTTTCAAGAGCGCATCGGGACGGTCGCGGAAAAGGTCGATCCGAACTTCGCAAGCCTAAGGCTGAGGCCTTCGTTCGAGCCGCGCGTCAGGATGCTTCACGGCACATCGGGGAGCGCGCCCGGGGACTCGCTCGATGCCGCCACGCTGAGGGATGGGTGTGCGGGACATATCTCGATCGCTCCCGACCACCTGCTCATTGTCGAAAAGGATATCCCCCGGCTCACCATCGCGACGGAGTCCGAGGGGGATACGACGCTTGTAATCCGCAGGCCCGGCGGGACCTATCTTTGCGATGATGATAGCGGCCCCGGCGACGGTGCCCGGGTTGTCGCGCCCTTTCGCGCCGGCACCTACCGCATCTGGGTTGGAAGTTATCGTCCGCTTGAAAACCATCCCTATCAGATCGCCTTTTCGGAGGCGCCGCGCTTTGGGCGGGAGAGACTTTCGGTCGAGCCCCAGCGAAAGGCGCGACGAGCGCGATGACCTCCTCCGCGGGCGTGCGAAAATTGGCGCTCACTCTTTGACGGCGGCGCGCTGGGGACCTAGCTTATTGGCGTGTCCGATAATGAGAATCCGCGCCTCGTCGAGTGCATCAAATTAAAGAAGAAGCTCCCCGGCCTAAAAAAGCCGCCGTTCCCGACGCCGTTTGGGCAGGAGATCTACGAAAACGTCTCGGAAGAGGCGTGGAAGCAATGGCTTACGGAGAGCGTGCGGATCATCAACACCTACCGGCTCGATCTCTCCTCGCGTGAGGGGACGGAGTTCATGCTGAAACAGATGAAGGTCTGGTTCGGCTTCGAAGAGGGGCAGGTTGCGGCGACCGCTTGGACGCCTCCGAAAGAAGGTTGATCGGTGGCGCTCGATCCGCGCTTTGGCCTCGTCGCGCGGCGTACCAAGGCGTCGCTGCCGCTTGAGATCGTCTCCCTCGCTGAGTTTTCCGCGTTTCGCCGGAACCTTCGCCCCGAAACGCGGGCCTTTCTTGAGGCGGTGGGCTATCAGCCGCGTCATGGCGCCCCCGTCGCGCTGCCGGATGAGCGAGGAGGCTTCGATCGCTTCCTCGTCGTGCGCGATCCGAAAGAGTCGGTTTTTGAGCTCTTCGGCGGGCTGGCGCTTCGGCTTCCAGCCGGCGACTATCATCTTCTGACCGAGCTCGATCCGGCCGAGGCGCGCGAGGCGGCAATCGGCTTTGGGGCCGGGCGCTATCGATTCGATCGCTATCTCTCGAAGTCCAAGAATGAACGGGCGCGTCTTCAGCTGCCGCGTTCGGCCGACGTCCGCGAAGTCGAGCGCACGCTCGATGCGATTTATCTCGCCCGCGATCTCATCAACACCCCGACCAACGATCTTGGCCCGAGCGAGCTTGCGGCGGCGGCGCGCACCGTCGCTCGAAAATATCGCGCCCGCGTCACGACCGTCGTCGGCGAAAAGCTCCTCGAGAAGAACTATCCTCTGATTCATGCCGTGGGACGGGCGAGCGCGGATGCGCCCCGGCTCATCGACATGCGCTTTGGATCCAGAGGGAAAGAGATCGTCCTCGTCGGCAAGGGCGTCTGCTTCGATACGGGCGGACTCGATCTCAAGCCGGCTTCAGCGATGAAGCTGATGAAGAAGGATATGGGCGGCGCGGCACATGCGCTCGCGCTCGCCTCGATGATCATGGCGGCGGAGCTTCCGGTTCGCCTTCGTGTCCTTATCCCGGCGGTCGAGAACTCCGTCTCGGGAACGGCTTTCCGTCCGCTCGACGTGCTGGAATCCCGGAGCGGAAAAACCATCGAGGTTGGCAATACCGATGCCGAGGGACGGCTGATCCTCGCCGATGCACTCGCCGCGGCCGGAAAGCCCGACCTCCTCATCGATTTTGCGACGCTCACCGGCGCCGCGAGGGTCGCCCTCGGCTCGGAGCTTCCCGCGCTCTTTACGAATGACGACGCGCTCGCCGGGCTCGTTCTCGAAGCTTCGGAAGAGCTTGACGATCCGATCCACCGCCTTCCGCTCCACGCGGGGTATCGAAAGAGCCTCTCGAGCGAGATCGCCGATCTGAACAACATCTCGGACGGGCCCTACGGCGGCGCGATCACCGCCGCGCTCTTCCTCGAGCATTTCGTCGAAGACGGCGTGCCTTGGGCGCATTTCGACGTGATGGCTTGGAATTTGCGAAGCCGTCCGGGGCGTCCGCGGGGTGGTGAACTGATGGGCGTCCGCGCGGTTTATCGGGCGGTGGAACGCTTCCTCTCCGCATCGTCCAATGAGTCGGCCACAGGCCGCGCGCGGGCGCGGCGGAGCTGAGCGGTCCTTACGCTCTCGCGCTCGGTTGCGCCGGGCGACGGCCTAGAGTTCGCTGATGAGCTGGCGGGCGTAGCGCCCCCTTACCATCCACGCCTCGCGTTCGGTGCGCACTTCGGGCCGGCGCGGGATGATGGCGACGCGATGTCGCGGGGCGTCGAGATCGCCGAGAAGGAGATGCACGCCGGGCAGGCAGAGCTCGAGGAATTTCGCGCCGACGCCTGAGATGAGGCCAGGGTTGGTGCCAAACCCAACCCCGGCGATGCGCCGGAGCTCGGGCCGCTCGTCCAGGATGCGGAGCATATCTTCGCGATCCGGGCCCTCGACCTCGCGGATGAGACCGCTCGAGATGGTGAGTCGATTCATCGCGCTCCTCCCAATGGCCGCGCCGTCTTCGAGCCAAATGCCGCCGTCGGCCGCGATGGAGCCCTGGAGGGAAAGCGGAGTGAAGATGAGCTGACCGGCTGGGAGATAGAGCGGAAAACGCGGAAGGAGCCGACCCCCATAGTGGATGGGCGAGGCGTTCAGATCGATCTCGACCTCGAGGCGCTCGGCGTAGCCTGAGCTGATTTCGAAGCGCGGGCACCGGCGGACGCGATCGATGAGGAGCTGGCCGAGCCGTTCGATCTCAGCGAGATCGGAGCGGAGCAGCTGTTTGGCGACGGCATCCGTCGACGCATCGAGGCTGATCCGTGTTGGCGCGCTTTGAACCGCCCGGAGGATCGACGCCGGGAGGCGGAATTCGCCGTGAAGCAGGAAGACGGCACGCGATTCGGCCGCCTGCATCTCGAGGCGGCGCGAAAACGCTGCGAGCTCGGGCTCGTGAGGATCGATGAGATAGCAGCGCGTTTCGTAACCGCGCCCGATGGCCGCCTTGGCGAGGGCGGCGGCGAGGCTCTTGACTTCGCCATTTTCGACGATGAGAAGGATCTCGCCCCGAGGTGCGGCTCCGTACGTCGCTCCGGCGGTCGCGCCCGAAGCTTTCGCGAAGACATGGCCGAAGAGACGCTCTGCACCGCGGAGGTCGGCTGCCTCGACGGGGATCGCGCGGATCACGCTAAGCGCGTCTGGACTGAAGGTCACGCTCCCGCGCCGCGCCCGCGTGGGTGGTGGAGGGATCGTCGCGGCATTCCCAATCGGTTGAATCCTGCTCACCGCCTCCATCGACACAGTGGTGGTCCGACTGCGCCGCGGTGCAGAAATTGCATCCGGCTCGACTTCATCCCGTTCGCTCATGTCGCGCGCTCACTCCAACCTTCGCCGGTGTGACGAGCCTCGCTTTCGTGTCCGTTCCCGTGTTCGGGCATAGCATAGAGTGAGACTCTGACAAATTGAAGTATGGATTTAAAATTAAGCGGAATCTCGTGACGCAGCTTGTCGAAAGCGCCGTAGAGTTTAAGCTATCCCGTGTTTGAGAGGAGCATCAATTGCCGCTATATCGACCCCCTGAGCGCGATTTGGATCGAGGTTGCGAGGCGCTTCGGGCTGACGATTGAGCGGAGCGACCAGGTTTATGCCTCAACCGATGGCGAGGGGACACTCACCCTCGGAGTCGATGCGACGCTCGATGCCGACGACTCATTGGCTCAAATGATCTTTCATGAGCTTTGCCATTCGCTGATCCAAGGTGAGGACATGCTCCATGAGCCGGATTGGGGACTCTTCAATACGGACGATCGCGATCATGCGCGCGAACTTGCTTGTATACGGCTCCAAGCCATCCTCGCGGATGAATATGGCCTGCGCGAATTGTTTGCGCCTACCACCGATTTTCGCCTCGCGTACGATGCATTTCCTGCCGATCCGCGCGAGGGGGCGCGGGAGCTCCTTCCGCTCATCGAAGCGGGTTACGCGCGCATTTCGCGCCCGCCTTGGCATCCGCATCTTCGCGCCGGACTCGAGGCGACCGCAAAAATTCTCGACGTCCTCGACGATTTCGGCGCGCTCGAAGCGGGCGGGACTGAAGCGCAGCCAAGCCTTTCGAGCCGCTATCAGAGACGCCGGTAAAGCGCGCAGGAGAGATAATCTCCTTCGGGGAAGGCGGCGAGGCGGGGATGGTCCTCGGGCGCGCCCCAACGATCGACGAGCTGCAGCACGATGCCAAGCTCGCGTGCGGCCTCGCGCACCGTCTCTTCGAAGGCGGCTTGAGTGATATGGCTTGAGCAAGAGGCGGCGAGATAATAGCCGCCCGTGATCACGCGGCTGAGCGAGCCATGGTGGAGGGCGCGATAGTTGCGGAGGGCGGGCTCGACGGCGCGCTCATTCGGGGCAAATGAGGGAGGGTCGGCGATGACGAGATCGAACGGCCCTTCATCGTCTTCGGCGAGGAAGCGCGCGACATCGGCAGGGACGCGGCGATGTCGATCGTTAGAGAGCCCATTCGCCTCGAAATTAGTTGCCGCATCATCGAGGGCCTCGGCGGCAATATCCACCGAGGTCACGCGCTGCGCGCCTCCGAGCGCCGCGGCCACAGAGAAGCCACCATTATATGAATAAAGGTTGAGCACCCTGAGGTTGCGTGAGATGGCGCGCACGCGGCGTCGCGACTCGCGGTGGTCGAGGAAGAGCCCGGTTTTTTGGCCGCGGAGGAGGTTCGCCCAGAGCTTCATTCCATGCTCTTCGACAAGGACGGGGCCCGTCGGAGCGTCGCCGTAAAGAGGCCGGACGCGAAGGCGCTCGCCGCGCCCCTCGCGGAGGAGGATGGTCGTGACGCCGAGCTCACCCGCGGCGTCGCTCAAGATCTCGCCGAGCTCCTCCGCGCGCGCGCTCGCCGCCGCGCCGTCGGGTCGAAGCACGAGATGATCGGCGTAGCGATCGACGACGAAGCCGGGGAGGCGATCGCCTTCGCCGTGAAGGAGGCGATAGGCTGTGGTGTCATCTTTGATAAAGAGCGCGCGGCTCTCGATGGCGCGGCTGAGGCGCGAGCGATAGAGGCGGGGGCCGATGAGCTCGCGCTGGAGCGAGAAGATTCGCGCACCGATCGGACCCGCCTCGGCGAGCCCCGTCGCGAGGAAGCGCCCGCGCCGATCGTGAATCTGGAGCGTTGCGCCGGGGGGCGCGTCAAAACGCTCGAGCGCATCGCGATAGACCCAAGGGTGTCCCTCGCGGATCACTGACTCGAGGGGTCGCCGGAGGCGTGCGCTATATTCAGCCATGCCGCTTCGATATCACTTTGAGTGGCTCGCGGCTATGTGGGAGGTGAGCAAGGGGCGCCGAGCGCGCGCGATCTTGACACTAGCAAGATCGACCTGATCGGAAGAGGGTCGCTAGGGGAGGGCGATCTTGACATCAGAAAGATCGGAGGCGCGAACTTTGGGGGAATTTACGAAGATTTGGCGGGGGCATCTTTACAGTAGAAAGATTGGAAGGAGCGCTTTTGCCTCGATTTTATCGCGATCTTTATATTAGAAAGATTGGTGGGTTGTTTTCGCGGGGGCGATCTTGGCGGCGAAAAGAGAGGGATGGCGAGCTGGCTGATGGGCGGGAGAGTGGGCGTCTCTGCGGCTCGAGAGACTCGTCGGACGCGCTGCTTGATGCGTGCGGCCCCATCGCGCGCGATACGAGACGACGCTTATGCTTCGCACGGCGTG
>JAAZAH010000134.1 GCA_012514415.1 Sandaracinaceae bacterium | reverse complement strand
CTTTGTATCGATGATGAAGAAGAGCCATTACGAGAGCCTCACCTCGCCGATCTCCGGCGAGCTCATTCAGTGTTTCGCCCCCGCGACGGGTGGGCTCATCGCGTCCATCGCCGTCGACTCGCCCGACGCGGTGAGCGCGGCCGTCGAGCGCGCGCGAGCGGCTCAACCTGCGCTCGGGGAGAGGTCGCCGAAAAAGCGCACCCGCCTCCTCCAAGCTATCCTCGATGGAGTCGTTCAAAGAGCCGATGAAATCGTCGATCTGGTCGTGCTCGACTCAGGAAAAACGCATGAGCACGCGTTGATGGGCGAGGTCTTTCCGGTCGCCGAGAAGATCCGCTGGACCATCGCGAATGGGCCCAAGCATCTGGCGGCGGAACGCGTCGGCTCCGGGCTTCTCCCTCATAAACGCGCGCGGATCGAATACCGACCGCTGGGCGTCAAGGGCGCCATCGTCCCTTGGAACTACCCGTTTCAGAATTTCATGAACCCGATCGTCTCGGGCCTCATGGCAGGAAATGCCGTCATCGTGAAGCCTTCGGAGTGGGTGGCGTATTCGAGCGCACGCTTCGCCTCGATGCTCCGCGAGATTCTGCGGGTCGAGGGCTATCCCGCCGATCTCGTTCAGATCGTCCAAGGGGGCGGGGAGACCGGCGCCGCATTGATCGAGGCCGGCATCGATGGGCTTCTTTTTATCGGCTCGGAGGCGAATGGAAAGAAGGTTCTTCATGCAGCCGCCGATGCGCTCATCCCCGTTGTGCTCGAACTCGGCGGAAAAGATCCCATGATCGTCTTCGAGGACGCCCATCTCGAGGCTGCGGCACACGGCGCGATCAACGGTTGCTTCATCAATGCCGGACAAAACTGTGTCTCTTCCGAGCGCATCCTCGTTCAACGCTCCATCGCGCGCGATTTCGAGGAGCGCGTGAGCGCGATCGCCCAAAGCCTCCGTGTGGGACCTTCGACGAAGAAGGGAAGCGTCGATGTGGGCGCCGTGATCACGCCGCCCCAGCTTCGGCGTGTGGAAGCACTGGTCAATGAGGCGATCGGTGAGGGAGCGCGACTTGTCGTCGGCGGAGCGCGACTCGACGAGGGCATGGGAAGTTTTTTTCAGCCGACGATCCTAGCCGGACTCAAGCCTTCGATGCCGATCATGAACGAGGAAGTCTTCGGTCCGGTGATGCTCATCGCCGAGTTCGAGGACGAAGATGAGGCGCTCCGCATTGCCAATGGAACCCGCTTCGGTCTCGGCGCGAGCCTCTTTACGCGCGATCGCGAGCGGGCGGCTCGGATCCTCTCGCGCCTCGACTCCGGCATGGCAGCCGTGAACGAATTCGGGGGCGCGACCTACATGGCCCAAGACCTCCCCTTCGGCGGAATCAAGGCATCGGGTTTCGGCCAGATGAATGGGCGGGACGGCCTCCGCGCCTTCACCCGGAAGATGGCCATTGTCGACGACGCGCTGGATCTCCCGATGGTGAACGCGCTCTTTCCGGTCACTAAGACGACCTATCGCGGCATCCGCTCGGCGATCGATCTTCTCTATGGGCGCGGGCCGGCGAAGCTGCACGCGCTGCCTTCGCTTTTCGGGAGAGAGCGCCGATGACCGCGGCGGTTTACGATTATATCGTCGTCGGCGGCGGCTCGGCCGGATGCATCGTCGCCTCGCGCCTCGCCAAGGAGACGTCGGCCTCTGTGCTCCTCCTCGAGCGCGGAGAGCCCGCCGAGGCGAACCCCGAGACGCTTCGCTCCAACGGCTATAAGGATGCCTTTGCAAACGATCGCGTGATCCTCGAGCGGTTCAGCGCTCCCCAGGCGAATGCGGGCGCGCAGCGCATCTTTCTCGGCTCCGGCATGGGCCTCGGCGGGAGCGGCTCGGTCAACGGCATGGTCTATACCCGCGGCGCGCGAGAGGACTATGATGAGTGGCCGAAGGGCTATCGCTACGAGGAGATCGAGTCCGAGTTTGCCGCGATCGAAGCGAAGCTCAGGCCGCATCAGAGATCGGAGACACGCTTCACCGAATCGTTCATTCGGGCGGCCGAGCGCGCCGGCTTTCGACGCTCCAAAGATCTCAACAACGGCGATCTCTCCGGCGTCATCGGCTATGAGTGGATGAATTACGAGGGCCGGATGCGGCGGAGCTCCTACGTCGCTTTCATTAAAGAAGAGCGCCTTCCAAGCCTGACGGTCCTCTCGAATGCCCTCGTGACGCGGCTCCTTTTTGAGAGGAATGAAGCGGGGCTTCCGCGCGCGACCGCCGTGGAGGTCCGGATCGGTGAGGAGCTTCAACGCTTCGAGGCTCGGCGCGAGATTGTTCTTTCCGCGGGCGCGCTCGAAACGCCCAAGCTTCTCTTGCTTTCGGGAGTGGGACCGAGAGAGGAACTTGAGCGCTGTGACATCCCGCTCGTGGCTGAGAATCACGCAATCGGCGCGAATCTCCTCGATCATCCGAACGTGCCGCTCTTTTTCGCGGCGAAGGGCGAGGTCGATTGCGATTATCCGCAAGTCTACGGCTTTCATCGCGCCAACCCCGCCTCCTCGCTCCCGCCCGCACAGAGTGACACTTGTTATGTGCTCTATCCCTTCCGCTCCTCCTTTGCCGAGCTCGCGACGCGCATGGTCCCCGCCAAAGTTTTGCCTGAGGTCCTTTACGAAACCCGCCTCCGCGAATGGATCCGGACCGCGGTCGGCGGCGCCTTCAACCTCAAGGCGATGCGTGAGATCACCAAGCGGCTCTACGGGATCATTGTGATTGTCGGAAAACCCAAGAGCCGCGGCGTGCTCCGACTTCGATCGCTCGATCCGGCCGTACAGGCGCATATCGATCCGCGCTACCTTTCGCATCCCGAGGATCAAGAGACGGCCCTCCGCGGTCTTCTGCGCGCGCGAAAGATCGCGGAAAGCCTCGCAAACGAGGGCAACTTTGAGATCGCGCCTGGGAAGTATTTGAAGAGCGAGCGTGCGCTCCTCAGATACATCGAGCGGAACCTCATCACGACCTATCACTACGCAGGGACGGTGCGCCTCGGAGAGGATCCTCAGTCGGGTTGCGATCTCGCGCTCAAACTGCGCGGCGTCTCAGGAGTCCGGATCGCCGACGCCTCCGCCATCCCAAGCACTCCTGTGAGCGCGCTCAACGCGCCGAGCATGTTGATTGGCTACCGCGCGGCGACTGAGATGATCCATGATGCGAGATAGATGTCTCATTCGATGGAACACCGCGCGGAAAAAAGGGAG
>JAAZAH010000133.1 GCA_012514415.1 Sandaracinaceae bacterium | reverse complement strand
CGACCTTGGTGATGATGACGACCTTCTCGCGGACGCCGCGCGCTTTCATCCACTCGCCGAGGATGGTCTCGGACTCGCCGCCCTGATGCCCTGGGATCCAGCTCGAGTAGATATCGGCCGAGTCAATCGTCTCGAAGCCAGCGTCGAGGAAGCGATCAAGGAGCTCAAAAGAGCGCGCCTTATCGGCCGTCCAGCCGAAGACATTTCCCCCTAAAACAAGCGGTGAGATCGAGATCCCTGATCTTCCTAGAGCTCTCTTTTCCATATTCATAATCCTTCTAAATTTTTGTGCATACTACGGGCGACAGCGCCGCCCGCCGGAGGCATCGGGCCTCGCTCCGAGCTGAAAGCGCCCAGATACCCGCGCAGCATACCTCTCACTATAAGCGCTGCGGCGTCGATGTCTGCGCCGCGCTGCGCGATCGCGCATGCAACACTCTGTCTCGCCGCTCACATGCCCCAAGAGACAAGCAGACGCCCGCCCCGCGCCACCCGCGATCGATCCTGCTATGCTGCGCGTATGACGCTCCGCTTTGACCTCGAAGCCCATTTCGGTCCGCGATTTTTCCCCGACCTTATCGATGCCGTCCTTTCCGCCGGAAGCGAGGCTCGGGCCATCGCCGAGCGCGGGTTCACGACCGAGTTCAAAGCCGATCGAAGCCCCGTCACTGAGGCCGATCAGCGCGTCGAATCCCGCATCCGCGCATTTCTGAGCGAACACGCTAAAAACGCCGCCATCTTCGGCGAAGAAGAGGGCATGAGCGGCGATGAGTCCACCGGCCTTGTCTTTCACGTCGATCCCATTGATGGCACCCGCGCTTTTCTCCGCGGACTTCCAAGCTGGTCCATTCTCATCGGGCTCGAAAAAGATCGCGTTCCCGTCTTTGGCCTTGCGTATTTCCCCGCCGACGATGACCTCTATACCGCAGCGCTCGGCCACGGCGCCTATCGCAACGGTCGCCCGCTCCGCGTCTCGAAGGTCGAAAAGCTCGAGCATGCCGCCATCTCGCACGGCGGCCTCCAGCAGTTCACCGAATGGGGCGACTTCGGCATCCTCGAACGCCTCGCCAACCACACGTTCACGGCGCGCGGATATGCAGACTTCGATGGATACCGCCAGCTGCTCCTTGGCCGCGTCGATGCGATGATCGACCCTTGCGTGAAGAGCTACGACATCTGTGCTGCCGCCATCCTCGTCCGGGAGGCCGGCGGGCGCTTTACCGATCTGCGCGGCGTCGAGTCCATCCACGAAGGCAGCGGCCTCGCCACCTCGGGCCCAATCCACGATGAGATCCTCCGCGTCATCCGCGGCGAATGAGTTTCGCGAAGGCGTGCGGTTGACGTCGAGCCGCCGCTAGCGCAAAGCCTAAGTGTATCCGAGCGAACCTACAAACGTTTGATTTCAGTCTAGAATTCTACGTTTGGTGGCATCGCTCTGCGTGCGACGACAGAAGGGAAAGACCAAGATGAGCAAACCGATTAGGCGCGCCTGTGTGATCGGCGCCGGTGTCATGGGGAGCGGGATTGCCGCGCATTTTGCGAACGCCGGCATCGAAACTCTCCTCCTCGATATCGTGCCGCCGAACCTCACCGAGGAAGAAAAAAAGAGCCGGAAACATCGCAACCGCTTCGCGGACTCCGGCCTTCAGAATGCGATCAAGGGTCGACCTGCGGGCTTCATGCACCGTTCGAAAGCCGCGCTCGTTAAGACGGGCAACATCGAAGACGATCTCGAAAAGCTCAAAGATGTCGATCTCGTGATCGAAGCCGTCGTCGAGCGGCTCGACATCAAGCGCAGCCTCTTCGAGAAGCTCGAGAAGGTCATCGGCGAGGATACGATCGTCGCCTCGAACACCTCGGGACTCCGCATCAGCGAGATGATCGACGGCCGCAGCGAATCCTTCAAGAAGCGCTTCCTCGTCATGCACTTCTTCAACCCGGTTCGCTATATGAAGCTCCTCGAGGTCGTGGCGGGTGAGGACACCGATCCCGCCGTCGTCGAGCGCATCAAAAAGGCGGGACGCGATCAGCTCGGCAAGGGCATCGTGCTCGGCAAGGATACGCCGAACTTCGTCGGCAACCGCATCGGCTGCCACTCGCTTCTTTATATCATGCAGCTGATGCTCGAAGAGGGCCTCAGCCCCGAGGACGTCGACGCCATCACCGGTCCGCCCATGGGCCATCCGAAGAGCGCCTCCTTCCGCACGGCGGATATGGTCGGCCTCGATACCTTCCTCCACGTCGCAAATAACTGCTACGAATCCCTCGTCGACGATCCCGAGCGCGAGGTCTTCAAGGCTCCCGACTTCCTCGTGAAGATGGTGGAGAAGAATCTCCTCGGGAATAAGACCCGCGCCGGCTTCTACCAGCGCACCAAAGAAGGCATCCTCACCTTCGACCCGGTGAAGCTCGAATACCGCCCGCGTGGCGGCGACGAGGAGATTAGAAAGTTCACGAAGAAGCTCTCGGGCATCGAAGATGTGCGCGAGCGCGTTCGCCAGCTGGTCGCTGACGAAGGGCCCGCTGGGAAGTTCGCATGGAAGGCGATCGCTCGGAGTCTTTCTTATTCGGCCAATCTCATCCCCGAAATCGCCGACTCGGTCGAGGCCATCGATGATGCGATGCGCTGGGGATACAACTGGGAGCTTGGTCCGTTTGAGACTTGGGATGCGCTCGGCTTCGAAGAGACCCTTGAGCGGATGAAGAAGGATGGCTATCGCATCCCCGAGAGCGTCGAGAAGATGAAGGCCGCGGGCGCCAAGAGCTTCTACACCGACGACGGCAAGGTCTTCGATCTCCTCAAGGGCGAGTACGTCGCGCGTGATGCCGATCCGCGCGCCGTTCCGCTCGCGCTCCTTCGAAAGGGCGAGAGCCCCGTCTTCAAGAACGCGGGCGCCGAGGCGTGGGATCTTGGCGACGGAGTGCTCTCGCTCACCTTCAAGACCAAAGCGAACAGCATCGATGGCGATGTCATCAAGGCCATCCACGAGGCGACCACGATTGCGGAGCGCGACTTCAAGGCCCTCGTGATCGCCAATGAAGGTGAGCATTTCTGCGTCGGCGCCAACCTCTTCATGATCGTGATGGCGGCGAAGCAAAAGGCTTGGGATCAGATCCGGAGCGTCGTCGCCGAGTTCCAGGGTGCCGTTCAGCGCATCCGCTATGCGAGCGTCCCCGTCGTCGCGGCGCCCTATGGAATGACCGTCGGCGGCGGCCTCGAGATCTGTCTCGCGGCCGATGCGACGCAGGCCTTCGCCGAGACCTTCAGCGGGCTCGTCGAAGTCGGCGTCGGTCTCATCCCCGGAGGAGCGGGCAACGTCAACCTTCTCTTCAACGCGCTCGAAAAAGTGCCCGAGGGCGTGAAGG
>JAAZAH010000132.1 GCA_012514415.1 Sandaracinaceae bacterium | reverse complement strand
GATGGAGCCGTTCGGCGCCGTGACTCGTCCGCGGAGGACGGTCGGGCTCCCTGGGGGACAGGTCGTCGGGAGGTTCCCGCAGAGCGGCCCGGTGCAGCTCCCCGATCCACCCTCGTCCGTGCAAACCGGCACGCCGGGCGTGAGCTCTTTACACGCCTCGGTCGCCGGGTTCGGGCAAACGGGGTTCGAGGGGTTCGGCCAGCAGTTTACCGGCTGCCCGCAGGTGATGATCGTACCGCAGGTCGCACCACGATCCTCGCACGTCTCGGGCTCGCAGACCTCGCCGCCGCAGACGTTCGGGACGCCGCCGTAGCCGCAGGTCTGCCCGCTCGGGCAGGTGATGCCGCCGGGGACGCTCGAGCAATCGTAGGAGTCATCGCATCCGTCCGAGACCCTGCCGCACTTGCCAGCGCAGGCGATCTCCCGGGGTGTTGGAACACAGGTCGTCGGGCCACACTTCGAGGTACCGCCAAGGCCGCATTGCTCGCCAGCGCCGCAGGTTCCGCACTGGACGAAGCCGCCGCAACCATCGGCGCGCGGACCGCAATCATAGCCGAACGCATCGCAGACGGTGGCCTTGGTGCCGGGTACGCAGCCGGTGTCGGGGACGCCGCAGACGTTATGCTCGCCGCCGCCGCCGCAGGTCTCGGGCGCGGAGCAGCTGACGCCGCCGTTGCCGGGCGCGCTACAATCGAAGACGCCGGCGCAGCCATCTGAGATATAGCCGCATTTTCCAGCGCAGGCCGCTTGGAGCGCAGCGATATCAGGGACGCAAGCATCCCAGTTGCCGCAGGTCGGGATATCGCCCGGGTTCGCGGCGCCGCAGAACTCACCCTCCACGGTGCAGGCCCGATCGTGATCGTCACAGTTATAGGTACCATCGCAGCCGTCAGAGACGATGCCGCAGGTGCCAGCGCAAGCATCCTCGGGCGTCTTGAGGCAAGCCGGGGGAGCCTCTTCGATGCAGGTCCCGGTCGAGAACTGGCAGACCTCGCCCGCGCCGCAGCCGCCCACCTCGTCGTCGCAATTGATGATGCCGCCGCAGCCGTCGCCCCACTGTCCGCATCTCACCGCCGTACCGCCCGGACCCGCGTTCGAACAATCAAGCCGAGTCGTGCAAGTGTTCGGGAGGCAGGCGTTTGCCTGGCAAAAGAAGCCCTCGTCGCAGCCGCCGCATTTATAGGTCTCTCCGAAACATCCGGTCGGCACCGAACCGCAATCCACCGCGGCACAAGCGACCTCTTCACCGATTTCCGTGCAGTCTCCCGCCTCGCGGACGCGGCAGCGGCTCACGCCATCATCATCGCCCTGACAATACATTCCATCCGGGCAGGTCTCACCTTCCCCTGCGTCGGGATGCCGACACGCGAGCGTCCCGCCGCAGCCATCGCTGGCCGCTAACACGCCACAAGGCACCCGCCCATCCTTGACGAGGTCCTCACAGGTCTTCGGCTTGCACTTCTCTGGCGGATCTTTCGGTGTCTCCGGCGGGTCATCGGGCGGAGCGGATGCATCGTCGTCGATGCCGCCGTCTCCGTCAGGTGTGCCGGTGCCCGAGCCACCGCAGGCGGCAAAGGCAGCGATCACCAAGAGAAGCAACAGTGAACGTAAGGTTGTCATTCGGTCCTCGCGAGGTCTCGGACGGGGAAGTAAGAATCCACCCCAAGGATGAAGCTTTAACGGTACGTGCAACCGGCTTTTGAGGGGGATGTAGGCCGTTATACATAAAATTTATAGCGAAGTACACTGCACAGCTGTTTTTTTTCACATGGCGCACCGTCCGTTCTCGCTCAATTTCTCGCAGACCCGCTGGATCGGCGGATGGGATGCGGCTTCGCGCGTGACGTCTCGGCGTTGCGGGGCTAAAGTGGGTTCACCCTCGCTTTTGGAGCGCGGCCGCCTCCATCTCGAGCCAATCGAGCGGGATTGTGCTGCGCGGGCGAGGAAAGCATCTGGCACGATCCCGAACAGCATGACGGCGAACTTTCAGCAAGCGGGCGCTTATACGGCGCTGATCACCCCTTTTCATCTCGATGGGCGACTCGATCTCGAGCGCTTCAGAGCGCTCGTCGCGTTTCAGCTCAAAGAAGGCATCGATGGCCTGGTTCCGTGCGGAACCACCGGTGAAACGCCGACGCTCGAGTGGAGAGAGCACGATAAACTGATCGAAATTGCCGTCGAGCTCTCCGCAGGCAGTCGTCCGGTGGTGGCCGGCTGCGGGAGCAACAGCACGGAGGAGGCGATCGACGCGACCCGGCGCGCCAAAGAGCTCGGCGTGGATGCGGCGCTTCTCGTCGACTGCTACTACAACGGCCCGAGCTCGCTCGAGCTTCGCGAGGAATATTACCAGCGCATCCTCGATGCGGTGAGCGAGCTTCCCATCGTCCCCTACGTGATCCCGGGGCGTACCGGATGCGCGCTCGAGGCCGCCGATCTCGCCATCCTCCATCTTCGCGCCCCGGAACGCGTCCCCGCCGTCAAAGAAGCCACGGGCGACCTCGAGAGGATGCGTGAAGATCGCGCCGTCGCTGGCGAGACCCTTCAGATCGTCAGCGGCGACGACGACATGACGCTCCGCATGATGCGCGATGAAGGCATCCGGGCGAGCGGAGTGATCAGCGTGATGTCGAACCTTTTTCCGGGCGCCATCTCACGGATGCTCGAACTCGAGCGCGCAGGCGATTCAAGCGGCGCCGATGCCCTCTCCGAATCGCTCAAGCCGGTCTTCGGCCTCGTCGGATGCGCGATCGAATCCGAGCGAGTGCTCCCGAATGGGAAACGGGTCAAGAGCGTCGATCGTTTCCGCAACCCGCTCCCTGTCAAGACGATGATGGCGGGGCTTCGAATGTGCGAGCTCGGCCTCCGTCCGCCCCTTGGAAAGATGCTGGCTCCGGCCGTCGAGCGCTGTAGAGAGGCGCTCATCGAAGTGAACCGGCGCGATTCGAGCCTCCTCGCGCCCATCGCAGAGCATTTTGAAGGCGGTACGGTCGAAGAGCGGCTCGCGGACGACGCGCGCTGGGCCTCGCTTGCGCGCGCCTGATCCTTTCGTTCACTCGAACGTGTAGCTCCCCTCGTTTCCGAAGCGATCTTTAAAGACATAGGCTTCTCCGGGCGACAGAAGGGGCAGGCGAACGCGCCCTTCCCCATCGGCCGTGACGCTCGCTCCGTTGACCGTGAGCACGCCGGCGCCGGTGAGAGGCATCGCTCCGGAAGAGTGGTGCTCGAGGCTAAGGAGCCGGAAGCCACCCTCGCCTACGCGGTAGTGAACGCGGAAGACCGCATCGTCGCCATCGTCGGCTTCTCGCGCGATCTCGAGCGTCGCGGGGCGGACTTCGAAGGCGTTCGAGTGGATGACGGTCTCGCCCATCTCGACGCGGAAACGGTAGCGGCCAAGTGCGAGTCCAAAGCGATCGTCGAGGCCGTCCACCTCGCCGAGCGCCGGTACCGCCTGCCACTCCGCGATAAAATAATGCGTGCGTTCGCCCTCCTCGCGATGGAGCGGAAGAGGCGTGTGCGTGAGGAGGATCTCGCCGTCTTCGACGTAGCGTCCACTTCGGCGCTCAACGGGAGCGAACTCGCCGCTCTTTACCTCGCGCTCGAGGCGGATGCGCGGAGTGAGCTTACGCGGATCGGGCCCGATGAAGACGAAGCTCGTGCGCTCGAGTCGTTCGATGCTGGGCGAGGGCTGAGCGGAGTGGAGCTCGAGTCCATCACGAAGGAGCAGACCCTCAGGAAGTTCGTTCGGAACCTCGCCAAGGCGAGGAGCGGGATCGAGCGGAGGAAGATTGTCCGGCTCTTCGATGGGGCGCACATAAGGCACGCCAAGCTCCATCGCATCCTCGCGCTCCTCGCTCAGGACAAGCGGGATGAGCTCGAGTGAGCGCTCCATGATGACCTCGCCTTCAAGTGGGCCCCAAAAAGTGATGCTCGGCTCGTACCCGCCCGAGAGCCAATCCTCCGGCAGGAGCAAGTAGCCCGTATGGTCCTGGGCGTAGCCCACCACGATGGTGTGTTCGGCGCCGGCGGGAGAATTTGCCCGGAGCTTATCGACCAAGAGCGTGGTGGGCTCTCCGGGAAGTGTGGCAAAGACGGTCACGCCAATTCGAAGGGCGGAAACCGTCGTAAAGAGCGTATCGCAGATGGGCGGCGTGCCGAACTTCAGCTTGAAGAGGTTCTCGACCGCCTCATCTCCGGCGAGCGCGTCGACTCGAATGCAGCGATCATAAGGCGTTCCCGCGAGGACATCCTGCGCACCGGGGAGGAGGAGCTCGGGAAGCGGGATGGGTGATTCAAAGCAGAGTGCGGCGCCGGCGGGGGCATTGAATTCGTCGATCGGGCTGATGATTTCGCCAGCTTCATCGAAGATTTCACCGTCCGGAATCGTCACATCATCGAAGGGGGCGTATCGGAGCGCTCCATCACGGACAGCGAGGTTTTCGACGTCGGGGCCGAGCGGGACATCGCGGGTCATCATCTCGATGGGGAGTTCGCTCTCGAGCGATTCGCCGGCTTTTTCATAAACCGCGAGGATGGCGTCGCGCGCTTTGAGGCCGACGCTTTCCATCGCCGCGTAGTTCTCGCAGAGTTCGCGCCCGCTGCAGTTCACGCCGAAACTTCCCACAGGCGAGACATCACCCGCCGCTCCTTGCAGGTGCATGACGACGACGGGTTGATCGAAGCTCTCTTCGAGGACGCGCTCGATGTAGCCAGGGGCATCCACGCTCGCCCACATATTGCTTCCGTGTCCGATGGTGCCGTGGATGCCGAACACCGGGAGCATCGCGATGGGTTTTCCGTCTTCGGTATCGACGCGTACGACGAAGAGGTGGTGATCTTTTTGCTTACCGCCGGCGAGCTCATCGTTGGCGGAGCGGCGGTCCCGGTTGACGCGATCTTCGGGATCGAAGTCGGGGTGATAAGCGACGCCGATCTTGGCGCTGTCAAGATTCGCGATCGCCTCTTGAGCCACGCGGACGCTGTCTTCGAGGATGGCCTCGTAGACCTCTCGGCGAAATTCGCTAAAACCAAGGAAGAACGCTTGAGAGCCGGTGAAATGACCGAAAACCGAGTGCGAGTGACTCGTCGCGACGATCACCTTTCCGGAATAGTCATCGCCTAAAGCGAGCTCGATATCGCGGACGAGGCCGCGATAGCTCACGCCGAGATCAAGCTTCAGGATGACGACGTGATCGTTGCCATTTTCGAGGGCGAGCGCTTTGACTCGCGGAGCGGTTTCGATGCCGACGCTCGGCGAAAACGGATAGGCGAGCTCATTGTCACGCTTATCGTAAAAGCCGTCGCCGAGGAGCGCGATGCGCGAGGTGTAGGCGCCGAGCGCCGAGCCGATGGGGACATTCAGCCGCGCCTCGGCTGCGCCGGCGCGGAGTCTGCCGGCTTTGACTTTCTTCCGCTTCCCCGAGAAGGCGGTCGGAGAGGCGTATTCGAGATCGCAGTGGGCGGGACCTTCGGGAATGCGCTCGGGTTCACCGCATGCCCAAATGAGCGCGAGAGCAAAAACGGCGGCTGAGTACGAGAGCCAACGAGGAGGAGAGAACATAGCGCGATGCTATCACCATTGATGGAGTGGATGAACCGCATCGCGACGGGAAAACCTTGAAAACTCTGGACTAGAGTTAAAAACCATGCGCCGACAACAACCTGGGTCGGGGCTGCAACAACCTGGGTCCCCTTCGCGTCTCGTTGCGACAACCTCGGTCCCGCAGTTCAGTTC